>JAJFUY010000296.1 GCA_021372185.1 Chlamydiales bacterium
ACCTTTCTTCTTCCATCGTTATTTACAGCAGTAGATCGTATAATTCCGTGTATGTGATCTTTGTCTTTGATTGCTTTATCTAAAATCTTTAGCACCACCATCCCTGCACCCTCAGAATTGATGGTACCTGTGGCATCGGCGTCAAAAGATCGGGTATGGCCATCTCGTGAATAAATCATCCCTTCTTGATAGAGGTATCCATGAGTATCATCGGGGAGTATTGTAGCACCTCCAGCAAGAGCCATATCACAGTCGCCACTTAATAGAGCCTGACAGGCAAGATGTATGGCTACAAGAGACGTAGAACAAGCAGTGTCCACGCAAATAGCTGGCCCTGTGAAGTTATAGTGGTAAGCAAGGCGCGTTGCTATATAATTTTTGTCAGCAAGTAAAGAGGTTTCCATTGGGCTTATATGAGAGTACTGCTGCAAGATAGAATGTATTTCGTAATCTAAAGAAGAATTCGCGCCACAAAAAACTCCCACCTTACCACGCAATTCTTGCGGTAAATACCCAGCATCCTCAAGGGCAGACCATGCGTTCTCCAGTAACAATCGAGCTTGAGCATTGAGAATTTGTGCCTCTCGGACATGTAATCCAAAAAACGGATAATCAAAATAATCCCTTCGTGTTAGATGGGGATTAATTTTTACAAAAGAGGGATTGTCTATAAGTGCTGGCTCAACACCATGTTGACGTAATTCATCGTCAGAATAGTAGTCAATACACTCAACACCATTTTTCAGCTGCTGCCAAAATCTGTGATAATTATCAGAATTTTTAAATTCACAGGCCATGCCTATAACGGCTATTTCCAATCCCGAATACATCTATTTACTCACACTTCCAGTAGTTTTTGACGACGATCAAGTAACCGCCTTTTATTGGATTGACCATCCCCTTCATCTTGAGTTTCAGATGGAGCCTCTTCTTGAGGAAACAGGTGTGTAATCAATTCGGCAATAGTAGGATAGGTATAGAGGTTAACTATAGAAACCTTAACGCTTAGCGCTTTTTTAATCTGAGCGGCAGACTGAATAATCTGAAGGGAGGTAGCACCTAAATCAAAGAAGCTATCGTGAATCCCCACCTTATCGATACCCAGCAAGTCTTGCCATACTTTTGCAAGCTTCATCTCATTGGCAGATTTTGGCTCTACATACTGTACTGACATTTCAGGACGCGTGCGTGTGTCGCGTTCTATAAATGCATCATCAATGCTTGGAGCTTCCTGATTATTTTCTTCTAGGCGTTTATGAAACCCCTTTGTTGATACAATCAGATTGCAATAGCTGCTGTTGAGCGTCCGCGCAAACACTTCTTTACCCTCTTCGCAGGTGATGGCATCAGCAAGAATAGAGGCAACAAAGTCATTTTCTGCACTATTTGACGCAATCAACTGACCATAGGCTGAAAAAGGCTTTGCTGTTGATGGCTCTTGGGCATTTATCTCTTGAGTTAACGGCTCATCAAGTCGCAGTAGCGTATAATTATCTACTTCGACAAGCACACGGCCTGTCTCATCATAAATACTTACACTATAATTTATGACCTTATCGTCACCCGGGGGCGTTGTTGCCGTAATTTTTGCAAATAGGTGAGGTGTTAAATCGCCAAAAATTCGTATCTCTTCGTACAAAAATGGCACATAGGCTTTGCCTTCGGCCAGTATACTCATACAGTGGTCAAAAAGAGCCGGGTGCAATTTGTACTCTTTGAGAGTCTCTAGATATTTGGGAGCAAGCTCCAGTTCTATAACAGCATGAGTCTCTTCTTTCCAGTATCCTTTAACAGAGCTTTGCCATTGATCGCCAAATACTGTCGTCGACTCTTCGGCAAGCTTTTCACAAAAACTTTGGGTGTTGTCACTTGGACACTCTGCCTTAATCTGTTGTATCGATGCCATTATTTGTTGTGACTCAATACGATTTGCGATCATCCCCTTAGCATGTTCTTCCCAGGCATCTGTATTTGGTAGGGCCGCCAAAATACTAAAAGCATAGTCATCTGCAGATTTGTTAAACACAATCCGGATATCATGTGCTACAGCAACTTGTAAAGGCTTTAGTAAATAGACCTGATTTAAAGTACATGAATGACTTGCTGTATATGCTCTAAAGGCACTCGTTACAAGTTCTAAGAACCCAACACCAGGTAGTGTAGGTTTGTTCATCACTCTATGATGATCTACAATCCAGCAATGAGGATCAAGTGACCCCTCAAAAACAACTTGCGTTGGAGCTTGAGATATACACGCTTTCAGTACAGGATGGCTCACGGTAATGTCACGTATCTCATTACCCTGCATTTTTTTAGAAAGTTCTGTAATGGTCTGGACAGCACCTCCAACCTCTTTCCAGGCATCCCAGTTTATGCTGAGAGTAAACATCCTGCTATGAGACATTTTGTATTTGGCAAAATAGTCTAAAAACACACTTGCAGCACAGTAATTTAGCTGTCCAACAGATGCTAAATGTGAACTTAAGGACGAGCATAATACAAAAAAGTCAGCTTCATCATTGAGCAACCGATCAATAATGAGCGTGCCGTCAACTTTTGCCGCAAGCACCTGTTCAGTTTTTTCTTGCGTATTTTCAAACAGCATATTGCCATCAAATGCGCCGGCACAGTGAATGACACCATCTACTTTTCCAAAAACGTCCTTGGCCTTTTCAAACAGGTTTTGCATCTCTTGTGCGTGAGCCACATTTGCCTGCCAAACCTGAATAGAAAGAGCGTTACTCTTGATAGACTGTAAACTTCTAATCTTTTTGCTTAGCTCAGTATCGAAGTTCTTGGCAAGATAGGCATCCCACTCATGAGGCTCCAAAAATGGCTTCCTCCCAAAGAGAATGATATTAGCCTTCACCTTTGACGTAATAAATTCTGCAAGTGTAAGGCCAATTCCACCAACACCACCTGTAATTATGTACGTGCCACCATTTTTCAGCCTAACCTCAGATGGAATTTTTGACTCAAAAGTAAGAGGCATAAATTCTTCTACATAACGCTGAGAGGCAAGATAAGAAATTACCTGATGTTGATCAGTACATCTCATCTCTTGCTGTAACATCTGAGTAAGTTCACTACCCTTTAGCCCTTCGATATCTACAGATTTACATGAGATATGCGGTAATTCTTTAGGGATAACTTTTATCGCTCCAAAGAGAAGTGACTTCTCAGGAAACTCACACTTTACTCTCTGAATATCTGATAGCCCGCTAGTCAGTGCTACAAGTGTCATCGGGGTAGAATCATCAAACTCATTATAGGCATTGATAAAAGAAACTACGCTATAAAATCCCAACAATTTAGCCGAGGTCAACCAGTCCACTCCCGGCAGAATTTCACGGTCACCTAGCTGCCATCCATGCACGATTTTATTTATTTTACGAGGAAGTGTGCTTAGATGTTTTGCCAACAGTCCATAATGCGCCTCTTGTTGCGGATTCAGAGTGATCGTATTGCCTTCAACAGAAAAGTCAAGCCCATAGCTCACACGAGTCACCTCAGCGCCTTGCATCTGAAGATCCTGTATCACCGTGTCAAGAAGGCTATTTGCTTTTGCAAAAATGAGGTAACTGTTAGTGCCTTCTTTCAGCACGTCACACTTTGCAACAGCGCTTACTTTCCAAACAGGTTGATAAAACCACTGAGTAACAGACTTTCTCACATCTTGAGTCAAAAGACCGGCTTTATTAGCATCAAAGATAAATGAAACATCGCTACTATAGCTTTTATGGTCAAAAGCATAGGTTGGCAATGAAACTTTTCTTCTAAATGCCCCATGATGAATTGCCTTCCAGTCAAGAGCTCCGCCCGCAAGCCAATATTTAGAGATCTGCTTTAACAAAAATTTCTGATCTGAGCCTTTTTGCTGCTGGGGCTTTACAGTAAAGATGATGTCGACTTTATTTTTATCAGGAGTTTTGGAGTGTGCCAGCATGCATAAGCTATTTCCAGGGCCAACTTCAAGTAAAACCACCTTACCTAATTCAAAAATCGTATCGAGCCCTTTACTAAACTGCACACAAGCTCGTAGCTGCTTTACCCAATAGCGCGGATCTACAACAGCTGCAGCATCAATCCACGAACCTGTCACATTGCTTACAAATGGTATCTGAGGCTCATTTATAACGATATTTTTGAAATAGCTTAGATACTCGGGCAAAATAGCGTCCATCATGGCAGAATGGCCAGCTTTTTCAATGTTTAAGCTTTGCGTAATGATTTTTTTGAGCATCAACTGGCTTTGAAATTCTTCTACTTTAGCAACTGGCCCAGAAACAATACATGAGTGCCCATGATCTGCTGCAATATCTAAATCGGCCGGCAAAATTTTTGTAAGTTCTGGAGTTGCTAAAGGAACGCTAATCATTTTTCCTGGTTCAATTCGCTTCATCAATTGACCACGATAAACCACTAACTGCAATGCATCCTGAAGCGAGAATACCCCGCTTATACAAGCTGCAACATATTCACCAATACTATGGCCAATTAAACCAGTAGGATGTATGCCCCAATTTTGTAACAATTTTGCCAATGAATATTCAAAAGAAAAGGTAAGTAAAGGGCTAGTATCAATAGCGTGTATAGTTGCTTCTTTTGCCCCATACAGCAGCTCAAAAATATCTACGTTCGCACGTGTTAAAAGAATATTTCGACACTCTTCAAAGGCTTCAAAAAAAACAGGTTCTGAGTGGTATAAATCCCGTCCCATGTCTACATAATGAGCTCCCTGACCCGGAAACATAAATATCACTTGCTGAAGAGGGACTGAATTGCTCTTTGATAAGACTAGAGAAGATTCTGAATTTTGTAACTCTACTAGAGCCTCTTGGCGAGATTCAACCACAAGAGCTGAGCGATATTCATATACGCCTCTACCTGTTTGCAGTGTAAACGCCGCATCATCAAGACTTATCTGTTCATTATGAGTAAGATGATGACAAAAATTCTGTATTCCTTGCTTTAATGCCGTTTCAGTTCGAGCAGAAAATACTAAGAGATGAGGAGCTGACGCCTGGCTTATTCCAGGATGCTGGGCAAACTCTTCTAATACAACGTGTGCATTTGTCCCACCAATACCAAAAGAGCTAACAGCACCTCGTAATAAGGAGCTACTCTTTGAGAGGTCAATTGGCTTTGCACTTATATAAAAAGAACTATTTTGTAATTCAAGTTTTGGGTGTGGCGCCGTATAGTTGATATGCGGAGGATAGGTCTTATTTTTTATCGATAAAACAGCTTTGATAAATGATAGGATACCGGCAGCAGCTGCAGTATGACCGTAGTTATTTTTTGCAGACCCTAATGCGCATACACTACCCATCTGAGGTTTTATGGCCTGCTTTAAGGCCGCAACTTCAATCTGATCGCCTAACTGTGTCCCTGTTCCGTGACACTCCACAAAACGCAAAGTGGAGGGATCAATTTCAGCTGTCTGATAGCACTGCTGCAATACATCTAATTGGCCGTTAATACTCGGAGAATAATACCCTACTTTATTGTTCCCATCATTATTGACAGCACTTCCTTTGATAACAGCATAAATAGGGTCTCCATCGTTAATCGCATCCTCAAGACGCTTTAACACCACCGCTCCTACTCCATCGCCCTCAACGATTCCATCGGCATTCGTATCAAAAGCCCTAAGGTGTCCATCACGAGAGTAGACTCCCCCTTCGGCGTAAAAATGGCCAAACTTTATAGGTAACTTGACTGATGACCCTCCTGCTACTGCCACCTGGCACTCACCTGTTAGCAACGCCCTGCACGCCAAATGCACCGCAACAAGAGATGTTGAGCAGGCAGTTTGTACAGCAACACTTGGGCCTGTTAAGTTAAGTTTATACGATGTGCGGGTGCAAATAAAGTCTTTATCGTCAAATTGGTTAAGATCTAACCTCGCCTTATCGCCATTTTTCAAAATATTCTGAAGAGGCCAATAAAGATTAAAAAAAGCTCCAGCATATAAACCTATAGTACCGGAATATGACCCAGGGATGCATCCTGCATCTTCAAGAGCTTCCCAAACAGTTTCATAGAGCAGGCGTTCTTGAGGTTCGATATGATCTGCTTCTTTGCCACGATAATTAAAAAACTCTGCATCAAACTGCTCTGCATTTTCAACTACAGCTTTAACCTTGATGAAAGAGGGATCTTGTACTAAATTTTGGGCAACACCAGATGCGCTCAGTTCTTCATCGGTAAAGCGCGTTACTTGCTCTTTACCTTCTAGTAAATTTTTCC
>JAJFUY010000300.1 GCA_021372185.1 Chlamydiales bacterium
GAAAAGTACAAAAATTCTTTGCCGCTGCAGTACAAAACAATGTCCTGATGGACCTCCAGCCAGAAAATCTCAGAGTAACTAAGACTGGCACCGTCACGCTCATTGACTTCGTAGAAGAACCAGAAGAGCTACCTCTTCTCATCACCAAGGCATGCCGCGCCTGGGTCAGCCTCTGCAAAAACAGCAGCCTAAACCTCGACCAATCCCGAGCAATCCTCAACTGCCTTACCTCCACCTTCGTAAACAGCCACCCGAACTACTCTCCCGGGTGGCTCGAAAACATCCTCATGACCTAATAATCGGCGTCAGATCTGAGGTGAAAAGAACGGACTATTTTCCAACAAATTCTTGACAGACTTTTTCTCGCTAATTTGTGCTTAAAGTTTTTCCAGCGGAAGCTGGAGGACAGCTTTAGCCCCACGTGCAATGGAGGGCCGATAGGCCTGAAATGGAACGTGGGGTCAAGGTTATCATCACTAGAGGAGCGGCGAGGGCCGCGAAACGGATTGCGCATGTGTTTCGCTGCTTCCGCAGCTTTTTGGTTATGGCAATCCTTGACCCCGCGTTCCACTCCAAGCCTATTGGCTTGGAATTACACGCGGGGCTAAAGCTGTCCTCCAGCTTCCGCTGGAAAAACAGGAGAATTTTTGGTGGGTATTTTAAAGCTCACTCGCGGTAAAGGTGATTGCTTTTTGGAGAGCAATGGCGTCTTGTTTTAGGTAGAGGAGCTTTATGTTGGGGCCGGCGTCCATGGTGAAATAGACATTTAGGCCTTCTTGTCTGAGTTTCCAGACTTTGTGCATGGTGGCAACGGAGTCTGGGTGCCAGTAGAGGACTGGGGGAACAGCTGCCATCATCGTGGCATGCATGGCAAGGGCGTTACTTTCGGCTACTTGGCCAAGTGAGAGAAAGTCTTGGTCGTAGATGGCTTTTCTAGCAAGGCGCAAATCGTGGGCTACTTTTTCTGGCCAGGAGTGGTAGAGGGCTGATGTTTCAACCGTATTTTGCATGGCGCGGCGTGAATCAATAGGCTTTTGTTTATCTGAGATCATTACAAGTCCCAAATGTAAATCGGGCCATGAGGCATCAAGTGGCGCGCTATAGCTATCCAGGCCATCTTCTTGCGTGCCTGCTTGCCATTCTACAAAACCGGTAAAAAGTGATCGAGATGCGCTGCCGCTTCCTATTCGCGCTAAAATAGAGAGCGCTTTTGGTTCTAGATTCCAGCCGTAGAAGTCATTGAAAGCCAAGACGAGTGCCGCAAAGCCAGATGATGACGAGGCAAAACCGGCAGCTGTTGGAATTTCGTTTTTTGTTTCGATGTGTAGGGGAGTGTTAGGGGCTCTGAACAGGTCACAAAAGGCAAAGAGGCGCTTTGTAAAGGCGTCATCTGGGGCGCACTGTTTGCCATTAAGAAAGCAGACATCTGTGGGCGCTTGTTTTATCAATGTGTGTGTGCCAAGTGGTAATGAGAGCGAGAGGCTATTAGTAACTGGTAGATTCAGTTCGCTATTTCGTTTGCCCCAGTATTTTATGAGGGCAATATTGGCAGGAGCATATGCCGTAGCTTCTTGTTTGACGGGTGCTTTTGGCAAGCCCACAAGGTGAGTGATGATCTCTTTTTTTGTAATGAAAGTTTTATTATCCAACAACGCGTGCTCCAAGGCTTTCTTTTTCTACTGCTAGCACGCTATAGCCATATTTACTTGCTAATGCATGTGGAGGGCTATCGCAAATGGCAAGTAGCACGCCGCTTGAATCGCCTCCAATAGCACCAGCGCCGCATATTTTGGCAGCACCGCCTGTAGCTTCTATCTCGCCAATGAATGCCTGCACCTTTTGAGGTACTACACCAATTGCTACTAGTAACCGGTGATTTTGGCTTATGAGGTGTTTGAGCTCTTGTAAGTTATCTTCTAATAAGGCCTCTTCTATGTGGCCTGCAAGGTCGCCAAAATCATTCCAGATATCACTTTCTTTAAAGTTTGCTGCAACCTGCATGACACACTGTCCGGTAGTGGTTTTAGGGCGGCCTGTATTTATGATAAAGAGTGAGAGATTTTGTATATCCAGGTTTACAGCTTTTCCCTGCTGGAAGCGCACGCACCCACCATTGAGCGATATATAAGAGTCAACACCGCTAGAGTGGCCGTGTTGCAGGCGTTCTGCTTCCATACTCAGTTTGTGGAGCCATTCGGGTTTGAGCTCTAGCCCCAAAAATGAACTTAAGGCTCGGATGACACACACTAAAGTAGCAGCTGATGACCCCATTCCGCACCCCATAGGGATATCTGAGTGGAGGTTGATCTGAAAGCCCTTTTGAATTTCCATCTGAAAGGTGTCGATTAATGAAATAAGTGCAAATTGAAAAAGCTCTTGTGGCTTATGGAGTACTTCTCGGATAGATAACTGGCCTTTTAAGCACAGGCGGTAGCTTTCTAAAAGCCGCTCACGAAGTATTCTAAGCGCGCGAATGGTAGATGAGGCTTTTTGTTTTAGGTCTTTTAGGCTGACACAGATGTCAGGGGTAGATCCGGGCAAAATTTCGGCATAGGCAAAGCGGTTTACTGCTGTAACAATAGCCGGCTGGCCATACACAACTGAATGCTCACCAGTCAAGATAATTTTTGCAGGAGCTAAGGCTGTAAAACGTTTACCAATTATATTCATGTTGCAGTCGCCTGCCTTATTCTAAAGAGTACTAGAAGGTCCTTAGCTTTAAATACCCAAGCTCCAGCTAATACAACGCCGATATAAAAAATACCAGGAATCGCAAGATAGAGGCATTGTGCTCCAAATGAAGTAGGAAGAGTCTCTTGGGATTGTTTAAAGAGGTGAAAAAGCTGCGGTGTGTTAAAGAAAAAGCTTTGAAACGCTAAAGCCGCAACAGCCGCCGCTACACTGATAGAGAGCACCTTGCCAATTTCAAACATGCCTTCAATACTTACTACTTGTTCGTAGTGTTTTTTGAGGGTTTTATACAGATACACAATGTTTACCCAAGAAGAGATACTTGTAGCTAGTGCCACACTCAATGCGCTAAAGCCAAAACCGAAGATAAAAACACAGTTTAATAAAAAGTTAATTACAAGTGATAACACTGCTGCTTTTGCGGGCGTTTTAAAGTCTTTAAATGCATAAAAAGCAGGCCCTAACACGATTATCAAGCCCATAGGCAATAGGCCAATTGCATAGGTGTGTAGGCAGCCTGTGGTAGTGAGTATAGAATGGAGCTGAAAATCGCCCCTTCCAAAAATACAGTTAATTAAAGGCGTACCAAATACAAAAAGGCCCAGTGTGCAAGGTAGAAGAAGCGCAATCACACGCCGCTGGGCAAAATCTAAAAAGCGTAAATATTCATCCTTACGTCCTGCCTGGATGCTACGAGCAAGAGGGGGTAAAAGTGCGCCGGATATGGCTATACCAAAAAGCGCTAATGGCAGCTGTAAAAGCCGTTGAGAATACCAAAGCTGTGCCGGGCCTTCAGGGTCTGCCCAACGAGCAAAAAGTGCATCAACACCATTATTAATCTGAGAGGCTCCCATGCCAAGAAGACCAAGAGCCAGTGGCGCTCCAAGGCGCTTGATGTCGCTTGAAAAAATGTGAATATTTGTAAAAAGCTTGGATCCAAGATGGTCTTTTAGTGATTTATAAGTAGGCAAGCACGTTACTGCCCACTGCATTGCGCAGCCAACTACAATAAATATAGCTACATAGGGCATGGCGGCATTAGGATCCCATCCATAAAAGAAGATACTGCCTGATGCGATGGCGATATTAAAAAATGCCGGAGCTATCCCCACAGTAAAGTAGTGCTTTTGGCACTGCAAAAGTGAGCTATTGAGCCCAAACAGGCAGATAAATAATAAACTTGGCAAAAGCAAAATGGCGAGATACACAATTTGTGTGTTGCCAACACTCCAGTTGATAAGCGAAAAAGAAGAAGCTAAAACAAGTGCGCCAACTGTTATGAACACACATAAAAAGAGTGCCAGAAGTACGTTAAGATCTCTAAAGAATTGAAAGGCTTTTTTGGGCTCTTCTTTGCGCATTTCTTCAAAGACAGGGATGAAGGCAGATTGCAATGCCCCTTCACCAAAAAGACGCCGAGCAAGCTGTGCCAGCCTGTAGGCTACAAAAAGAGCCGCTAAGGCCTCGTGTGTGCCAAAGCAAAAAGCAAGTACCATATCGCGTACCATTCCTGTAACACGGCTAAGCATAGTGCCCGAAAAAAAACGCATGGCCGAGCGTGTGATGGATGATATGGAATCAGGTAGTAAAACAGTAGATGGCTGCGAGTTAGATGCTGTTGGTTCTACTGTCAAAAGGTGCCTCCATCAAAATGTTGCAATGTCAAACGCTAACCATCATAATGGTATTTCGCAAATTGCAACAGGATAATTTATTATGTTAAATAAAAATAAAGATTTACTTATAGGGGCGCATACGTCGGCTGCAGGGGGCGTGCATAATGCCCTTTATGAGGGACAAGAAATTGGCGCAACGACAATTCAACTTTTTACTTCTAATCAGCGTCAGTGGAATTCTCGTTCATTATCTCAAGATGCCATAGATCTTTGGAACAAAGCGCTTGATGAAACAGGCCTCACACACATTATGAGCCATGATAGCTACTTAATTAATTTGGGCGCGCCAGACCCTGAAAATTTAACCAAAAGCCGCCACGCCTTTCGTGAAGAGGTGATTCGCTCGCTCCAATTGGGCTTAAGCTATGTAAATTTCCACCCAGGCGCTGCTTTAAAAGAAAGTGTTACGCAGTGTTTAGATTTAATAGTAGAAAGTCTTTTACAAATAAAAGATTTATTTACAGGCAAAGACAAGCTTAAGCTTTTACTAGAAGCTACTGCCGGCCAAGGATCTGTTGTGGGCGCAAAGTTTGAAGAGCTTCATTATATTATTGATCGTGTAAAAGGTGAAATTCCAATTGGGGTATGCATTGACACCTGTCACATCTTTGCAGCAGGCTATGACATACGCACCAAAAGCGCACTTGATCATACACTCAACGAGTTTGATAAAATAGTTGGCCTACAATACCTCAACGCCTTTCACTTAAATGACTCTCAAAAAGGTTTGGGCTCTAGAGTTGACCGCCACGCTAATTTAGGCGAGGGCCTTATAGGCATTGACTGCTTTAAAGCCATCATGCAAGAGCCTAGATTACGACACCTGCCAATGTATCTAGAAACGCCTGGGCTAAAAGAAGTGTGGAAAAGAGAAATTCCCATGTTGAGAAGTTTCTAGCAAAACAGTATTATCTTCTCTTTTTGGAGACCATATCATGCGCACAAAGGTTAAGACACTACTAGCTCAAGAGCATTCAATCATCGTTGGCAAAGAATTTACCATTAAAGGATGGGTAAAAACTGTCCGTAACCAAAAGACAAATACCTTTGTAGAAGTGAATGACGGTTCATGCTTTACCAACATTCAGGTTGTGGTTGACCCTAGCCTTCCGGGTTATGAAAAGATCGCCACTAACTTAGCTACAGGTGTAGCGGTAGAAGTAATAGGTAAAGTTGTAGAGTCTCCAGGGCAAAATCAAAATATCGAGATGCACCCTACAAAGTTTGAGATTGTTGGCAACATTGACCCTGATAACTACCCGCTCCAAAAAAAGCGCCACTCTTTTGAATTTTTGCGCACTATTGCGCACCTTCGCCCTCGTACAAACACCTTTGGTGCTGTAGCTAGAGTGCGAAATGCTGCCGCTATGGCAACACACCTCTTTTTTCAGCAGCGTGGCTTTTTATATGTGCATACACCTGTTATCACAGCATCTGACTGTGAAGGTGCTGGAGCGATGTTCCAGGTGACAACGCTAGATTTGCAAAAGCCTCCTGTAAAGGAAGGCAAGGTTGATTACACCCAAGACTTTTTTGCAAAACCCTCTTACCTTACAGTGTCAGGCCAGTTAAATGGTGAGACATATGCGTGCGCGCTATCTGACATCTACACCTTTGGTCCAACCTTTAGAGCAGAAAATTCAAATACCTCGCGCCACTTGGCTGAGTTTTGGATGATCGAGCCTGAAATGGCGTTTGCCGATATCAACGACGATAAAGAATGCGCCGAAAGCTACATTAAATATGTGGTAAAGCATGTGCTTGAGCACTGCCAAGATGATATGGCCTTCTTTAACCAGTATATTGAGCCAGGTGTAATTGAGCGCCTCCAGAAGGTAGTAGACACCCCATTTGAGCACTCAACCTATACCTACGCAATACGCGTACTCCAAAAATCTGGAAAGACTTTTCAGTATCCTGTAGAGTGGGGTCTAGACCTTCAGTCAGAACATGAGCGCTACTTAACAGAAGAGTTCTTTAATAAGCCGGTAATTTTGACAGACTACCCACGCAAGATTAAGTCCTTCTACATGCGCGATAATGATGACGGTAAAACAGTAGCCTGCATGGACGTACTTGTACCAAAAATTGGCGAGATCATCGGTGGCAGCCAAAGAGAAGAGCGCATAGACGTTCTAGAAAGAAAACTCCAAGAGTTTAACCTAGATCCACAATCTTATCAGTGGTACCTAGACCTACGACGCCATGGCTCAGTGCCACATTCAGGTTTTGGCCTTGGCTTTGAAAGACTGTTACAGTTCATCACAGGCCTAGATAACATCCGCGATGTCATACCATTCCCACGCTACCCTGGGAATGCTGACTTCTAACCAGTTTTCTCTTAATCTCAATCTTGAGAGCCTTTTGCAAAACTAGCGCCAAAAAACAAAAAATGACTGCTCAAGCGGGCTAAGTTTCATTTTTTGTTTTTTTGG
>JAJFUY010000303.1 GCA_021372185.1 Chlamydiales bacterium
TTCCCACCGTTCCCTGCGGTCACGGTGGGCTTCGTTCAGTCGTCTTAAAGGACTCTAAGACGAAGGTGTTCTAGGGTTGTGGTTCACAAGATATTTTCGATGTGGTAGAGTGCAGCAAAAGTGCAGTGTGAGGGGATATGCTCATTGGTAAGAAAAAGGTGGGGAAGGGCCTGCCTGTATTTGTGGTGGCAGAGCTTTCGGCAAATCATAATCAGGATATTGCGCGCGCATTTGAGCTTATCGATAAAGCAGCTGACGCGGGTGCTGACGCCATTAAATTGCAAACCTATACGCCCGACACCATTACCTTGAATGCTGATACGCCTGATTTTATGGTGAAGTGGCAGGGAAAAAACCGACGCCTTTATGACCTGTACAAAGAGGCCTATACTCCCTGGGACTGGCATGAGGAGCTATTTAGACATGCTCACTTGCGCGGTTTAGAATGTTTTTCATCTCCTTTTGATACTACGGCAGTAGATTTTCTTGAAACGCTTGATACACCAGCGTATAAGGTAGCATCTTTTGAAGTTGTAGATATTCCGTTGTTGCAGGCAATAGGCAAAACCAAAAAGCCTGTCATTATGTCGCGCGGCATGGCAACCTTAGAAGAGCTAGGCCTTGCATGCGATGTATTGCGAGCGGCTGGCACAACTGACATTATCATCCTCCAGTGTGTAAGCGCCTATCCTGCAAAACCAGAAGATATGCATCTCATGAACATTCCTGATCTTGCCAAGCGCTTTCACGTGGCTGCAGGCCTATCAGATCACACCCTTACAAACGATAGTGCCATTGCCGCGGTGGCTCTTGGGGCGTGCTTTATAGAAAAGCACTTTACCCTTGATCGCTCACACGGCGGCCCGGATTCAGAATTCTCACTTCAGCCAAATGAATTTAAAGCCCTCGTACAATCAATCCGTACAGTAGAAAAGGCCTTAGGCGTGCCCTACTACGAACTTGCCAACGACGAAAAAGCCCTCAAGCAATTTCGAAAATCCCTCTTTGCGGCAAAAGATATAAAAGCAGGTGAGGTATTCACCAAAGAAAACGTCCGCTCAGTACGACCAGGATCGGGCCTTGCTCCCAAATACTACCACCAAGTCTTAGGCAGCCACGCCACCCAAGACATCCCGTTTGCCACTCCCCTAAGCTGGGATCTAATCCAAAAAGAATAGTTCGGAACGGAAGTTGAGGGCCGGGACTTTTCTACACTTTTTACAGTTTATTAAAGTTGAATTAAAACAAGAGAAATTCAACAATGCCTTATCGGCAAATTAAATTTTTTTCCGACGTTTCTTTGATGCCTGGCAGTTTCCACAAAATGCTTCACCATTGCCGAATAACGGGGCAGGGCGCTCACAAGCGGTTGCAAATGGATTTGTTGAGTTTGCAAACTTTTGGGAGCAGCCTCCAGGTCTAGATGGAGATATGGGACAGCGCGCCTCTCTTGTAAAAGGCAAACACGGTAAAATCAACGACACGATGTCACCATCTAGTCCTCCGGTAATCTGGAATCTTGGGGATCAGTATGTTTCAGCCATGAATTTAGATAGTGGAGCAATAGAGTGGGAGTCTTTACTTTCACCAGGGTTTACAGCAACTGCAGCAAGTAGAGGAGCTGGAGCTTCGTGTACACCAGGCCTTGTTATTGCTCAGGCAGCTGATAATAAACTGCGCCTGTTTGATTCGGCTACTGGAGAGATTGTTAACGCATTTGATTCTGAAGCTGGAAATTCATGGGCAGGTGCTGCTGATAATGAAATATACGTATGGATAGGCCGCGCCACAGGCGGAACTCCGACGCAATATTTTAAAGTGTTTAGTCTGCCAGAAAAAATCACAAAAAAGCATAAAAAGAAGGATTGCTGTAAGAAAAAGTGCGCAAATTTGAATAAGATGATTCGCAAGTAAATTCAAATTACTTGCAACTCTTCTAATACCCAAGCCGGACAATGTCCGGCTTGGGGCTCGAGTTTGGACATTTGCCGAAGGATTTGGAGTGCGGTAATTTTTTACCGCTCTTAATTTTGCGACCACGCACTATATCTTCGATAGCATCCAAAACATACAATAGCCCCAAACTATAACTCAATTGGGAAAGCCCAAGTATTGAACGTTCGTGCAAGTGTGGAAGTTATTGTTAAATCGGTGTGTGGTCGAAAATTAAGAGCGGTAAAAAATTACCACACTCCAGAAGCTTCGCTAGTAGTTATGGTATTGTAATTCAAATGTCCAAACTCGAGACCCAAGCCGGACAATGTCCGGCTTGGGGGTATTTCTCGTTTGGCTGAAGAGATTTCAGCTACCGTATTTAGAGTTAATTAACTATTTTTTGCCGATAAACCAGTGGCAGCCTAGGCACTGATCGACGTTATCATATAATGTTAAGTACACACAGCGAAATTCTATGTAATTAACATTTTTAAATGAACCGGTACCATGCCATTGTATCACAGAAGGATCACCTTTTTTAGAGTGATTCGATTCAAAACTTAATAGGCCAGCATTTGGATTATTAAGATATTGTGCTAATTCAGGAAACGAACTTACCACTGCTTCATCAACTGGAGAAAAATAGGAAAGCCCATTTGATATTTCGACTTTTAGTTTGCTGCCATCTTTAAGGCTCCATTCATGACGGACAGCATCTTCACCTACCGGATATGTTGCAGTGCAACCAATCTTGCGTCCTTGATCGTTAAATAGGGGGCATTTGGCTATGGCGCCAGAATCTGCAGTAAGATTTGGGCCATATCCTCTGTATAGCAGTCCTTTAGCAACGGTATAATCGCAACCAGAATTACTTGAAGCAGAAAGTGACTGTTGCATGCCAATAAGCATTGTCAACATGGTTGTAAGGCCGATCAGAAATGATTTTAGGTTCATGTTGAAAACTCCTCTATTTGTGTTTTCAACTTCACTCTGCATAATGCCAATTTTCTTTGCGATGAAAACCGGTTTCTTATTTACCAGATGAAAAGTGAATAGAGCCGGCCCTCGAATTTTAGTGGATGCGCTCGTAGATCATTATGGCGGCGTTTGATTGGGGAATGTCTTGGCCAATAAGGCGTACGTGTGCGTCGTTACAGTTGTGCCAGCCGTCGGCTCGGCGGCTCATGGCTGTCCAGTGTGCGCGACCGTGGTTTTCTAGGATGCCTACGAGGCGATATTTGGTGTTTTCTTGTGGGGTGTCAAAGGCTTGTGCAATATCGAGAAATTCATCTCTGGCAGTAGTGGAGTAGGGCGTAAATTGCGTGTCCATAAATTCGCCTTTTGATGCGCCGACTTTCATGGCAATAAGTTCAGGTGGTGCACCTCTGATTCTGTAGCAGGAAGTAGCATCATTTACAGTAAGTTCACTGCCGTTAGCAGTCTCAGCTCTCCAGCCCAAATCTGAATCAACGGTTGCCTCTTTGCATTGCTGATTGAATGTTTCTTGAATGGAGGGTTGCTTGCCTGTTCCTGAGGTGTTCATTTCTGGCCATAGAAGCTGTTTTGAGACGACATCACTAGTGATTTGGGCAGTAATAAAAGCGCCTGTTGAGTCTATGCCGCCTATAGCTGATTTCCTGGTAACAAAAGAATATTCAAGTCCTAGAGATTCTGCAAGCACCATAAGGATAAGGTCGGCATCGGCCATGGCATAGAGTTGCTCTACACCAAGAGCTTCTAGGCGCTCTTCAAATATTTGGCGACGAAGTTCTGCTGCGTGCTTTCCTATTGCAGAGGCAGTTTTTGCAGTGGGCTCAATGGCGTAAGAATCGTAGGCTGCCAAAAACTCTTTTAGAGGTTTTATATAAGGCGGTGTATCTTTAGTGTAGGCATGAATGCGATCGCGTATACATGCTGATCCAAGAAGGCCTTGTAGGGCGCTATTCAAATAGCAGCTATTGCCTGCATTCTTGATGCCAGGAACCGGTGGGGATGGCGGACGCACTGTGGAAGGTTCTTCTAAAGATTTTCTAAGATCTGCAATTTGATTTTTGAGGTCTTTGAAATAGGTATCAAGCGTGTTTGTATTGCTTGTGTCTTTATTTAAAGAGGTGAGTATTTGAGAGACTTCAGCTTCTTTACGAGCCATGAGCTCTTCCATCGCGGCAAGCTCATTAAGTGCATACTCTTTATTTGCAACGTGAGATTTAATGGTTGTAAACCAGTTGTCAAGAAAAGGGAAAATCTCGTCTGCAACGGCATAGTATTTTTCTTTAAGGGCTGCGATTGGATCTATTTGGGGTGTAGCAGTTTCTGGCTCACTTGGTTTGGTTGTGGTTAAAATTGGAGTGGTAACTGCTGTTGTTTTAGTGATTGTAAGGGTATTGATTTCGTTATTTATCGATTTAACGCTCAGAAATGTGTTTTTGGTGTCGAAGATAACTGACTTTAAAAACGAAAATAGCGAATGAACAGAAGAAAAGATAGATTTGATTTCAATAGTGTTTGCATCTGTTTTTACAGCATAAAAACGGCCCTGTAGCTGAGATGAATCTTTTAAAAAAACATCCCGTTCTCTAGAAATACTTGTTGTATAGACGCGAAGAACTTCATCTGAAAAGTGAAGACTTGACATAAAATCAACTAAATTATAATTAACTGTATTTTACAATTTTATTAATAAATAATCAATAAAATGGAATTATCCCTTAATTTAATTAAGGGATAATCAAGTTAATTACTTAGATGCGGCGATTTTGGCGATTTTTTCTTTTAAAAGCTCGTTTACTACCTGCGGGGAGGCGGTACCTTTCGTAGCTTTCATCACTTGGCCCACTAAGAAGGCAAAGGCGCGGTCGCGCCCGGCAAGTACTGAGTCAATAGAGTCTTGGTTTGCGGCAAGGACTGTATCAACTAAGGTTTCGATGGCACCTCTATCGTTGAGGGGCTGGTAGTCTGGGTTTTTGGCTACAATTTCACTTGGGCGGCATCCTTGAGCTGCTACCATTTCATCTGCTACACTTTTGGCGATTTTACCGTGAATGGCGCCTTTTTCAATAAGCTCTACAAGTTCTGCAACATGCTCTGGCAGAATAGGTGTCTGATAGAGCGTGAGGTTTTTTTCTTTTAAACGGCCAGGAAATTCTACGATAATCCAGTTCGTTAAGTTTTTGGCATTAGAGCAGGATTTTAGGGCTGCTTCAAAGTAGTCAGCAAGCTTTTTGTCGCTTGCTAAAAAGAAGGCCTGACTCACAGCTAGGCCAAGTGTTTCTACATAGCGCTTTTCTTTTTGTAGAGGCAGTTCTGGCAGGGTTTTTGTAAGTTCATCTACATAGCTTTGTGTGATGACAAGGGGTAATAAATCAGGCTCTGGGAAGTAGCGGTAGTCATCGGCGTATTCTTTTTTACGCATAAGAACTGTAATGCCCTGATCTGGGTCCCAACGGTGTGTGGCTTGGGTAATAACCTGTTTCGGGTCTTTATCTGGGTTTGCTTCATACGCCTTAACTTGGCGTGCAATTTCGTGATCGATTGCAAGTTCTAGGTTAGAAAAAGAGTTCATGTTTTTAATTTCGATTTTATTTCGAAATTCTTTTTCGCCGCGTTTACGAACGGAGATGTTCACGTCAAAGCGAAGTGAGCCTTCTTCCATGTTGCAGTCTGATGCGTCAAGATATTCTAAGATAGCTTTGATGGCCATAGCGTAGCTAGAGGCATCTTTTGGTGTGCGCATGCAGGGTTCTGATACAATTTCAATGAGGGGGACGCCCGCTCTATTATAGTCGACACCAGCAAAGGTGGTAAAGTGCTTGAGCATACCTGAGTCATCTTCGATATGCGCACGTGTGATCTGAAATTCTTTTTCTTGTCCGTCAACAACAGCCACAACCTGCCCGCCCATAATAATCGGCGTTTCATACTGCGTGATCTGGAAGTTACGCGGGTTGTCAGGGTAAAAGTAAGATTTACGGTCAAACTGGCTTACAAGGTTAATGTGAGCGCCAACGCTTAAACCAAATTGCACGGCCTTTTTTACTACTTCTTCGTTTAATACTGGTAGTGACCCCGGAAGGGCAGTAGATACTTCAGAAATGTTGGTATTAGGCTCATCGCCAAAGCGGTTCGCATCAGAGCTAAAGAGCTTTGATTTCGTGTTGAGCTCAGCGTGAATTTCTAGGCCAATGATTGGCTCCCACTCAGTCAGATTAATTTTTGTCATATGTTAAGCCTCTAAAGTGGGGATTGAGTTGTGATAATTAGTAGCTTGCTGGAAGTTATACGCCGCGCGTGTAACTAATACATCGCCCATCTGTGGGCCAATAAGCTGTAGTCCGAGCGGCTTTTTGTCTTGTGTAAAGCCTGACGGCACACTCATGGCCGGAAGACCTGCCAAGTTAATGCCAATGGTGTAGATGTCTTCCAAGTACATCTGCAGAGGATCCTGGATGCTACCAAGCTCAAAGCATGGGTTTGGTGTCACAGGTGTGGCTATTATGTCACAGTCTTTAAATGCATCTTCATACTTTTTAATAATCAGGGCACGTACCTTCTGCGCTTTTTTGTAGTAGGCATCTTTATAGCCGGATGAGAGTACAAATGTACCTAAGATAATACGGCGTTTGACTTCTGCTCCAAAGCCTTCTTCTCTTGTAAAGTCATATACCTGTTCTAGTGATTTTGCTTCTTTTGACCGTAGGCCATAGCGTATGCCATCATAGCGAGCAAGGTTTGTAGAGGCTTCTGCTGTTGCCAAAATATAGTAGGTCGGAAGCGAGTATTTTAAGATTGATAAATCTACTTCTTTAATGGTGCAGCCAAGAGATTCTAAAACCTTCATAGAGTCTTGAAAGTTTTTCATGGCTTCAGGCTGAAGATCCTTCAAAAACTGCCATGGTACACCAATGGTCAGGCCTTTAATCGGCGCCTTTATTGCCTCCATGTACTCTTCTGGGCCTTGTTGGACGGATGTAGAGTCCTTTGAGCAGTGCTGGCCTAATACTTCCATCATCATGGCAATGTCTTCTACGCATGTGCCAAAGGGGCCAATTTGGTCTAATGATGAGCCGTAGGCAACTAAGCCGTAGCGAGAAATTCTGCCGTAGGTAGGCTTAAAGGCAGCAATGCCGCAAAGAGCGCCTGGCTGTCTTACTGAGCCGCCTGTATCACTACCAAGAGATACAGGGCAAAAGCGTGCAGCAACACTTGCGGCTGACCCGCCAGATGATCCACCTGGGGTGCACTTGAGGTTCCATGGGTTTTTGGTTTGCTTGTAGGCTGAATGTTCGGTAGAAGAGCCCATCGCAAATTCATCGCAGTTGGTTTTACCGATGATGATAGCATCTTCTTTTTCGATTAAATCAATTGCAGTGGCATTAAAGGGGGCTTTATAGCCTGCTAAAATTTTTGACCCGCAAGTACAGGGCTCGCCTGTAACGCTAATATTATCTTTGATAGATACAGGAACGCCTGCAAGTTTACCAAGCGGCTCTTTGTTGGCACGTTTCGCATCAAGTTCTTTTGCTTTTGTCATAGCGCGTTCTTTTGAAAGAGACAAAAAGGAGTCAACCTGAGGCTCATACTGTTCAATGCGATCAAAGAAACTTGTGATAATTTCTTGCGCGGAAAGGGCGCCGCTTAAAAAATCTTTGTGAAGCTTTTCAGCTGAATAGGTGTGGATCATGATAGAATTCTTTATTTACAAATTTATGTTTACTCTTCAGGTCTCATCACAGGTGGTACGCGAACCATGCCACTAATTTTGTCGGGCGCGCCTTGCATAAACTGTTCGCGAGTAAGTGTGGGCACGACAACATCGGCTCTAAGAGGGGTCTGCTTTAAGGCCTTTGTCACGTAGGTGCAAGGCTCTATGTTGCTTGTGTCAACTTCATTGAGCTGCTCAATATAGTTAAGTATTTTTTGAAGATCTTTTAGTAAAGATTCTTCTTCATCAGCAGAAACATCAATCCGCGAAAGACCTGCCAAATATTTAACGGTTTCTTTATCCAGCTTTTGCATAGAGTCAATCCTCAAAAAAAATCAGCAATACAATAACCTATCGCCATAGAAAATCTCAATTGAAAAGAGGTGTTAAACTTGCCCTTGCCTTTGCCCTTTCCCCTTTAAAAAACAAAAATAGGGCAAGGGCAAAGGCAAGGGCACGGGCAAGTAAAAATAAAAACTTATTCAGGTAGTGGGAGGGCTGCAACAGGGACGGTTATTTCAAACAATTCGGGCTTTAGGGATTTTTCTAGGAGGATAGCTATGGCTAAGCTTGAAATTAGGGATATGCTAAAAGTAATGGCTGGGTTGGGCAATAGCCGTGAGAGGATACACATGCCCGTGAAAAAAGTGGCCATGCAAGTAGCTGTTACCTTTATGATTCTTGTATTTTGCTCATCAGCTGCTTTTTTTAGTAATTGTTGTATAGCCATTCTTGGATTTGGTCCAAGGCGGGCGCTATTATACTGAGCGTTCATGTCTACAGGAAGAAAAGTGATGGTCATACATGCAATATAGGGCAAATGGGCAAATTATTCTACTTCTAAATCTGAGCGAGGTGAGGAGAGGGGAGGCGCTGGATTTTCAGGATTTTCTCGTGTTCCAAAAAAGTGTCTGTCATAACTAGTGTCTACCATATCAGCACGCTCTATAAGATCCCAGAGGGTGTTTATTTGGCGTAAGATATAGAGTTCTAGGTTATCTTTTATAGAGTTTTGTCCGCTTGTAAGCTCTTCAATTTTTGCCTGAAGAATAGTGGTGCGTGTTTTTGTAGCTCCTGGGCTCACAGGAGAGTTAAGTTCCAAATCTCGTACATGGACAAGTAGTTGTAGGTTGTCGTTGATGATGGATTTACCTTCTAGAGTATTTTTGAGGCCAAAACCTTTTATAAGAAAGTTCGTCACCTCTTGAATGACTTCTTTTCTCGTTTCAATAGGTATTTCTTTTTGCAGAGATTTAAGCTCTTTAGCAAAGCGTTTATCAGACTTGCCATGAACGGCCCGTATGTCTTTGAGAGTTCCTTTATACTGTAAATTGCCATGAGCTTTTAGGTCTTTATTGGTTAAGCCTTCAACATCGGCTTTGGCTAAACTATCTATCTTCAGTGCGTGAAGCTGTTCTATATCATCTTCTAGGTATAAGTATTTATAAGAGTTTGGGTTAGCAACGCCTCCCATAATAGCCACACCGCCACCCCACTTCAGGCCAGAGTATCCTTTGGTTTCACAAACAACTGAGCTGCCCAGTTCTTTAAGAGCATCTCTATAAAACTTTTTAAAGAATAGTAGGTCTCGTTCGGCATGATTTAAAGGGTCAAACGTATACCCAAAGCTTACTTCAAACTGCTCTTGAGCCGATGCCAAAGCCACACCAATTGAAGTACGGTCAACCCCGCTCTTACACTGCTTTGCAATAGAGATGTTCAATTTATTTAGTACGATGTTGCGCATAATTTCTATATCAGCCGCGTGCATTTCGTTGTCAAAAGATGGCATGTACTCTGAAGTGGCTAAAAGATCGCTCCCTGGTGCCTGTCTAAAGAGCATGACAAAAAACGCTTTGGCTAAAAGAGGGTTTTCATCACTGATGGTTTTTCGTAACAGAAAGTCGCGAATGGTCCGAAAGTCGCTTAGGCATTGTGGAGATCTAAAGAGTTTTTCGTTATCAAAAAGCTTATTTACTGAGGAAGAATGTGCCACTTCTAATAGTCTTTTAAGGGCCACAGATATAGGGCTATCAAAATCAACGTACTTTTGTAAAAGCGTGAGGTTAGCCAAAGTGTTGATGTTATCAGATTCTATCTGACCTAATGAAGCAATCCGTTTATCTTTAGTACCCACCCCACGGACCGTTGCTGAGAAGAGTTGACTTGAGATAATGGGCTTTTTTAGGGTAATTTTTAGCTCTTGGCCAGAAGCATCTTGAATAGTCACATAAATGCCATCCAGCGGCCATTTATCGACTTCAGTAAGAAGAGTCTTTAAGTACTGCCGTTCACTTGTGCCGGCGGTTGCAGTCTCAGCAGCGGCTTTTAGGCTACTTGGGTCCAGATACGATGTAATGGCATGCTGAAATTCATAGCTCCTAAGGCCTGTTTTTGTTAATCCCTTAGGATTTTTACAAAAGAGTTGCTCAACACAGGCGTGTAGCACATTTTCTTTCAGACGGTTAAAGGTGTCAGATTTACCAGAGCGGATGGCTACAATCTTTTCTGGTATGCCGTGTGGGCCTATTGTGGCAATGGTGCCAAGGTTTGTGTTGTTGTCGATGATAGCCGTTCTAAACTCGCCTTTATCGGCTTCACTGGGAAAACCCTTATCTTTTGTGCCAATATCACCTTGGGTAACGGTTAAGCCTTGTTCTATCTTTTCATGAAGGTGGGGATTACCGCGCACAAAATTCTGGCGCATCTCATATTGGGCTGTGAGCTGAAGTGCGTGAGATGAACGCGTAATATTTGAAAGAATAAAAACTTTTAGGTCTTCAAAGCAGCTTTTAGCATCAGAATTTATGCCGCCTACATAGGTTGATTCTACTTCTAACAGTGCTGTACGTAGCATTTCATTGCCAGGCTCTTGCAAAATATCTGAGATTGTTTTTTCGCCCCAATCAGAGGGTGGGCGGCCTTCCATGATGTCGAGCAGTGCAAGATGTGCTTCATTAAAGATAAGGCCAATTGTTTCTTTTACGGCATCAGATGAGTACTTTTTATTCTCAAGTACGCGAGAAAGAGTTTTTACCCAGTATTCTTGAGTGTTGCGCTGTGGGGTTTGTGGCAGCTCTACTTGTAGTGTGACTTCATTCAAACCCTTCTTAGTTACACGAGCGCCCATCGTGGTAAACTGGACGGAAATATGAGACTTGGGCAGTCTTGAAAATTTGGCTTCAAATTCACCTTGTGAGTACTGTGTAACACGAGCAAGGGTGCGCTTTAAGATCTCTTGGTGATCGCCGGCCTCATGCTGTACGCTATAGAGCCTGCCGGCAACAAGGAGCTTATCGCCAACAATAGATGCTCGGGCGTCTAGGGGTTTTGGTGCAAGATCTTGGCTTCCTACGTCATAATTCATAGTAAATACTATTATACATTATTTTAATTTCCAAGGGAAGGGGGTCGTAGTTGGCGGTGGGGGAGCATCAACTTTATCAAATACCATGGCACCTACGCTAAAGAGAGCGCCTATTGGGTTAGTAAAGGCAAGCCTTGACTGCATAACCCTCATAGCTGCAATTTTTGATGTGGCAGCGGCCGTATCAATTCTGGGAGACTCTAAAGTGCCTCGTATAGGCAGCTGAATCATGTAGGTGGGGTCTATTTTGCCTAAGGCAAAGGCTTGAACGAGGGATACGCCTGTGATCCCCAGTGTCATGTCAATTTTATCGTCTACTAAGTTAATTTTGCCCCAGCTAGCTATAGGAAATGAGCCAGATATAAGCATATCAAAGCGCTTACACACTACAATCCCATCTTTTAGCTCAGCATAAAGAGGCGTTGACCAGAGGCTAATTTCATTCGTCAATTTTGCATTAAAAAGGGTCAATAGTGCTGCCATGATGCCATTATTTTTGCAGTAAAGGACACCT
>JAJFUY010000306.1 GCA_021372185.1 Chlamydiales bacterium
CCCACCGTTCCCTTCGGTCACGGTGGGCTTCGTTCATTCGTCCTCCGGACTCTAAGACAAAATGCAGCAAAACTGATTCTTACGTACCTTTCTCGAACTTCATAGGTGTCGAAACAAGCAATGCTTTTATTTCTGATTAAGCATTTTTTGATAGATGATTTCAAAGCCTTCTGTGCACTGGTCCGAGACCGCTTTTGTGTCTTCATCCGATACTGGGAGATACAGAGTGCGGCCATGGGATTTTCTGCATTGATTTAGGGTACCTTCATCGTCTATTGCAAACTCTGGCAGTATCCAGTAGCTACCTAGAAAGCGCACTTCAATTTTACCTTTATTATAAATGAATACGAAGGCTGCACGCATTGTGGGGTCGTAGGTTTTATCTTCATATACCTGTAAGCTTGATTGGTAGTACTTTTCTACTATGAATGAATCAGATTCATCTATTTCCCAGTAGCTAAACGATTGATCTGGGTCTTTTGCGCGTTTTTCACTTGGCATAAGGATATAGGCCAGGGTTTTATCAAGATCATCTTTAGATGTAATTACCACGCCTTTTCCCAAAAATGCGCCTCGAGGCTTTATCACATAGATCTCAGAGGGTATTTCTTGCTTAATTTGTGATGCTAAGCTCTCTGAATACTCTTTTGGGTATAATCCCCACTCAGGTTTCATTCTAACGAGCTCTTCATCTTCAGTAAATAACGTTGTCATAGCATACTTATCAAACCAATAGGCATGCGTGGGGGCGTCTACAACTAATGCTCCGGGATATTCCTTCGTAAATTCAGCATAGTCACCAATGGTGTTTCGCCTCACATAGATCATGCAGGGATATGATAAAATATCAGTAGGGTCAGCAGGCACCTGTTTTGCTAAAGAGAGAAATTCTTTATCTTTAAATAGCTGCGTATCATTAGAACAGCTTGTCCAAAGAGCTGACTCTCTTAAGGTGTCTGACAGTGGTCTAGAGACAAAATCCCAATAAAGCGTCCATTTTTTTTGCCCAAATTCTGCAAATACATCATCTACTTTTCCACTAAACTTGCCTCGAGGAGGGTATAAAAACGCGTCGCCCATAAATTTAGAAAGGATGCCATGCTGCAGTTCGCAAATTTTTACACCATGCTCCTTGCTGTAGCGAAGATCTGCCACCATAAAGGTGATGTCTGCTGGATATTGGCTATCTGCAAAAAGAACGCTATGGAAGACTAACAATGCAATAAAATATTTCATATTCATTTTCTTAAAAAGCCAACTCTCATTGCGGTTGACTTTCGTTTAAAATTGCGGCCGTGATTTTTCCACCCAAGACCATTCCAATCGTCGATGAATAGGCAATTGCTACAGGCGGCCCATTATGTGTAATTCCAATCGTTGCAGCTGTCACCATAAACGCAACAGATTTACTAAGTTTTGCCAAAACTTGTTCTTTTAATTGTCTACTATTACTTAAATGCGTATTTTCAGTTGAAATCAAGACCACCTCTCTTCCTACTGCCTGGCCTGAGAAAAAGGCACTGGCAGATAGGCCCATTCTATAGCCTTTATCAAACAAAGCATCTTCTGAAATTGTACCATAACTTAATGCAGTAGGTATTATAAGCGCTGCAAGACACCTTATGCGGATAGTCACATCTGCTGGCAATACCGTTTGAACTAATTCCCCAATACCTAATCTTACAGCAGTTGGCAAAATAAACCCTGTGCATAAGCCTGATGCAAATGAAGTAATGCTCATTATTTTTCTCTCGTTATATGTTGTAGAGTTTTTATTAAAATATCGTTTGGCACCTCTTGGCAGTACTCTGTATCGCAAGGTAGGCACTTGCCAATGTCTTCAAGTATGACAAAACGGGGCATACCCTTACGAGCTTTTTTATCAATTTTTAGTGCCTGAAGAACCATTTCGAGCGGTAAATCAATATGTGCGTTGGGCATGTAGGCATTCAACAGCTGGCATATTCTTGTATATGCAGCATCTGACAGTATCCCTAATTGGTTAGACATATAGCTCTCAAGCTTCATGCCAATAGCAACAGCCGTGCCATGAGGTACTTTATACTCTGTTACAGCTTCTATAGCATGACCAATAGTGTGGCCAAAATTTAAGATGCGCCTAAGGCCTGTTTCATGCGCGTCTTCTTCTACAACCGCACGTTTTATTTTGCTGCTATCAGCTACAAGCTTTGCAAGAGTTTGGGGATCTTTTCGGAGTATTTTTTGTACATTTTGCTCTAAAAATGCTACGTGGGATGCATCTTGAATAAGCCCATGCTTAATGCATTCTACAATGCCGCACTGCAGCTCATTGAGTGGAAGAGTCTCAAGGGTGTTGATATCAGCAAAAATAGCTTTTGGTTGGTAGATTGCTCCTACCATATTCTTTCCTTGCGGAACATTCACACCTGTTTTTCCACCAATGCTGGCATCAACCATAGCCAAAAGTGTTGTTGGTAGCATCACATATGGAACACCCCGACAGTATGTTGCAGCCACAAAACCTGCAATATCCCCTACTACACCGCCTCCAAGCGCTAGTATGCAGCTATCTCGGCCGTAGCCATTACGTAAAAGCTCATCCTCAAGCCACTCTTTAGTAGCACGGGTTTTGCAGATGTCGCCGCCGGCAATTGAGAATAGAGATACTTTACACCCTCTATAAGACAAGTTTTCAAGTAACTTTTGCCCATAGAGCTTTTCTACATTTTTATCGGTGATGATGGCAAAGCGCTCTGAAATAGTGCCTAAATACTCAAATAGCTCGTCACTTTCAATCATACACGCGCGCACCTATTTAAAAGCAGCGCATCAGCAAGTACAAGTGCGCACATAGCTTCTACAACAGGAACTGCTCGAATAGTAAGGCATGGATCATGCCGAGAGCCCTCAGGCAGTATAAAACTTGCCTCTTTACCCTCAATATCAACTGTTGCTTGTGGCTTTTTTATACTGGATGTTGGTTTAAAGGCAACTCGGCCAATAATAGGCATGCCTGTAGCAATGCCAGCAAGTGTGCCGCCTGCGTGGTTTGTTTTGGTAGTAACCCTGCCCTCATGCTCAATAAACTGGTCGTTATGAAGAGAGCCCTTCATCGTCACCGCACTAAAGCCAGATCCTATCTCAAAGCCTTTAGAGGCAGGAAGACTCATCATAGCATAAGCAATTCGCGCTTCAAGCTTTTCATACACTGGATCTCCCAATCCGCAAGGAACGCCAGTTGCTATAAATTCTACCATGCCACCAAGAGAATCCCCTTCAGTCTTTGCCACAACAAGAGCCTGCTGCATAGTTTTTGTAGCTGTAGCATCTGGGCAATAAATTGGGTCATTATAGGTTGCATACCGCAACGTGTCTACATTGGTATGGGTAACCTCTGCCTGATGTATTCCAATTTGTTTGATATACGCGGCTACCTGTACACCAAAGCCCTTTAGTAACTTTTTGGCAATAGCCCCAGCAGCAACTCTTGCCGCTGTTTCTCTCGCAGAGGCTCTGCCCCCACCTAAATAGTCAAACACCCCATACTTTTGCATGTAGGTGTAGTTGGCATGGCCTGGTCGAAGCAGCGATTTTATGGATTCATAGGCACTCGGCCGAGAATCTTGATTCTGTATAAGTATACAAATGGGCGCGCCAGTAGTTTTACCTTCAAACACTCCAGACACAATCTGTGCCCCATCAGTCTCTTTTCGCTCTGATGTAAATAACGACTTTCCAGGCGCTCTAAGGGCCAATTCTTGATTGATATCATCAACTGCCAACTCAAGGCCCGCCGGACACCCATCAATCACCACCCCAACAGCTACGCCATGAGACTCCCCAAACGTAGTAAACCGAAAAATATTCCCAAAAGAATTTGCCGCCATAAAATGCCACCTCAATAAGCCACAATATCGCGAGGAGCGATAAAGCCACAAGAAGTATTGTGAGCTAAGAGACTGATAGCTATTTCACATCATAACTTTCCATGCCGGAATGCATGCAATGACACCTGAAGGAACTTTGATTTCTTCTTCTTCATCAAAAGTAATAATCGTACCTGTGGGAACTGACAACTCACGCATGGCAATATTCAATGCATCCACTTCTCTTTTGCGGGTCTCGGTGTCTTTTAGGGATAGGCAAACCTGAAATAGGTGAAGAGACTGATCGGGCAAAAGTTGTACAAAATCAACTTCTTTCCCCTCTTTTGTGTGGTAATAAAATAACTCACTTGATTTGCGACGCAAATGAGAAAATACAGCTGTTTCTAGAAGTTGAGTTTGATCAAAAGCACTCGACATAGTGAACGCTGTAATAAGGCCTTGATCAACTGTGAATATCTTTTTCATGCTTTGTGCTGCTTTTCTCAGCGATAGGTCAAATTTATTTAAGGAAAACACACAATAGGAATCCTCAAAATAGTCCATAAACTCGTATAAACTATTTTTACCAATCGTATATCCCATAGACTTAAAAACGTTAAACATTTTGCTTACACTAAAGATTGTAGCGCTATTACGCAGACAATGTGCTAGTAATTGCTTTAGCGCATGAGTGTTTGAAACTTGATATCGCTCAACAATATCACGATAAATAACCGACGCAGTATACCCCTGAAGTAGCGCTCGATGCATTTCTGGATCCTGGCCTATCGTTTCAGGAAAACCTCCTTCAAGTAAAAAAGATCCAAATAAACTTGTCAGCTGAATTCTTTCTTTTGTGCCTATGAGTTTAGGTCTCGGTTTTTTAAGCATATCGAGATACTCTGCAAAATTAAAAGGAAAAATTTCTTGTGAAAGAGTTCGACCTCTCAGTGATGAGGCTATTTCTTTACTCAGCATTTTAGAGGAAGACCCTGTGATGTACAGTTGCATTTTTTCTTGGTCTAGTAAACGACGGATAAATTTTTCCCATCCCTCTACTTCATGGATTTCATCGAAGAAAAAATAGACATCTTTACAATTGAGGTAATCAGGATACAGCTCAAAATAGGCATGCAAAATATCCTGAAAATTTTCTTTTTGCATGTCAGAAAGACGTTCATCCTCAAAGTTAATGTACACTAATTTAGATTTTTCCAGCCCTTTTGCCATTAAGTCGTGCATAACTTGATACAGAGACCATGTTTTCCCGCTACGTCTCATCCCGATAAGAACACATGCCTTCCGAAGGTCTTTTGGAGGATGTGGTATAGCATTTTGCCGTTTAGAGGGAACGGGAATATCCGACGCGTGAAACGTTGCAATCAATTCTTTAAATAGGTTTTTCATATTTCATCCTTTCTAAAAGGACAAAAAACAAGATTTCATCCCTCTAATAACTACAAATATCAAGAATTCATCTTTTTTGCAAGGAAACTTTTCCATAACGTGCTATTTCTGAGTGAGCGCGGATTTTGTTGAGGGAAGTTTCAACTGACTTTTTTATGCAACCACTCGCGCCAGCTTGTATCTTCTAGAGCGTAGGTGCCTCGTGCTGATTTCCAGATGAGGTTTTTTTCACGAAGGGAATCCAGAGTAGCCTGTATAGTTTGAGCTGTGAGCACAACCTTGCTATCAACACTCTCTTGGTAGCTTTTCATAGCTTCTTCACCAAATGGCGTGAAGTCTTTGCTGGCCAGAATGAGCACTTTAAAAACGGCTTTTTGTATCGCAGTTAACCCCATAAATTCGTTTTCAAAATCTTTCCAGAGGCGATTTCGCAATAATTCAGATTCATTTTTCACGATTTCGCCTAGATTGTGAGCATCACGATATTCTAAAGCCACTTCTGCAACCAATGCTTTCAATATTTCAGGCCTAAATCCTATATGTTCAAATGCCGCATACATATCCTCTTTGCTAAAGCTATTATTTGTAGCTAAAAGCGGATTAATCCAATCGACGTAGGCATCTGTAAAGGCACGGCCTAACATTGGAAAAGAAGTAACCTGTCCACCAAAAAACGGCTGATCTTTTTTAAGCACCAAGTGAGCAAGCTTGTCTCGATGCGAACCTGTTAAAATTAAATAAAGTCGCGAGTCGCCCGATCTTTGATTAAGCCGATCGCGCGCGGCTTTTACAGCAAACATTGCATTTAATCCATCACGAGAACTCAGGGCATGTTGCGCTTCATCTATTATGAGCACAATTGATTTTTCGGTAGCTTCGCTTAGGTATGCTAATGCATCAGAAAGCGTAAGACCAGAAGGTGTGCCCAGATTATCTAATTCAAATTGGGCCCCCGCAATTTTGACTTTACTCAGCCCCATAGATTTAAGTATTTTTTTTAACAGGCCTTCATGTCGGGCAATTTCATTCTTTAGAGCATCGGCTATGAGCAAGGCAGGGTCGCGAGAGAGATCAGCCCAGAGATCAACATAGATGGCAATCCACCCACGCTTGACAACTTCAGGAACGAGCTCTTCTCTTAAAAAGGTGCTTTTACCAGTACGGCGAGGAGCTGCCAGAAATAATCCAGAGCTTGCATCAGCCAATCCTTTACCCTCAAGACTATTTACAAGATCAACTGCCAACTCGGGACGTCGAAACGAAAAGCGATGTAAACTCATGAGAGAGCCTCCAATTATACTCAATTATTTTTCTCAGTATAAATTATACCAGAAAAAATAATCAACTATAATTGTAGCTAGTAGCGAGGGTGCATGGATTTGAAGCGTTCGTGGACTTTGTTTAGGGAGACGTGGGTATAGCGGTCGGTGCTTGAGATGTGGGCGTGGCCGAGCATTTCTTGGATGATGCGAAGGTCTGCGCCTCCGTCAAGTAGGTGTGAGGCAAAGGAGTGGCGCATCATGTGCGGGAAGATGTTTTTGTTGATTTGGGCTTGTTTGGCGTAGGTTTTGATGAGCTTCCATACGCTTGTGCGATCTATGGGTTTACCTTTTAGGGATAAAAAGAGTGTTTTTAGGGTTTCGCTGTCATAAGCCTGCCTTACTTTGGCAAGATAGTCGTCGACGGCCTCTACTGCTCGTTTACTTACTGGGACTATGCGCTCTTTTGAGCCTTTACCAAATACTCTGATCTGGTCGTCGTCAATATCGTAGATGGCAAGATTACAAAGCTCTGATACGCGTATGCCTGTTGCGTACAAGAGCTCTAAAATGGCTTTATCGCGTATACCTTGATTGCTTGAAAGATCTGGTTGAGCGAGCAATAGTTCAATTTCTGTAGAAGAGAGCACATCAGGCAGCATCTGCCAGAGTTTGGGTGTGTCTAACAGCTTGCCAATATCATGTGGGTGCTTATTTTCGCGCTTTAAAAAGCGAAAGAAGACTTTTAGGGCAATGAGTGCTCGCGCGACGCTACTAGAGGCATATTTTTTTGCCTGCAGCATAGCGAGAAACGTGATGACGTCATCGCGATCAATTTGCTCTACAGGTTTTTGGTTGTTCAGATGGGTAAGAAAATTACGAACATCGCGCCCATAGGCCTCTAAGGTATGAGGAGAAAGGCCTTTTTCGGCGCGCAAGTAGAGTAAAAATTCGTCAGTTATTTCCATATGAATCGATGAGAGATTGCCTTTTTGCCGCGTAATGTTCTGCGAGCTCTGGATAATAGGTTCTTAGCCACTTATGTAGCGGCTCTAGCCGTTTTAAGTCTTTTACAAAATCTTTTTGGCTAAACTCTCGTTTTACTAGACGAAGCTTGCCAGTGTCAACGTAAATAGCACGCGTGGGCAAAAAGCCAATATTGTTATTACGCACAAGGCCTGTGTCAATATCCATCACACCTTTTTTGGCCGCTTCATAAAGCAGCATCAGCACCTGGTCTACACGGGCTTTAGCTTCTTGTACTCGTCCTTCATGCATAAGGTCTATGAGGGTAGGTTTAATGAGGCGTGCTCGTTTTTGAATGACAAACTGGGTGGTATCCGGGTCAATTTGAATGGGATGGCCCTTTTCATCTACGATTTTAGGCTTTTTGAACAGGTTGTCAGTAGCATTTAGGTGGACATAGAGCATGCCTGTTTGTTCTGGAGCTATGTGATACGAGATGATAAACGACTGAAAAAGCTCGTTTTTGCGCACATCGCACTTATCGGTTTTATATTCTTTAAAAAGCGTGAGCGGAAAAATATTGGGCAGTTCATCAAATCGAGATTTTAAAGCTAGCGGTTTTTGCAGTAAAAACTTGATAACATACTGACCATCATAGCTTACATAGGCTATGCACTGCTTGCCTTTACCAATAAAGTAAAAATGCTGATTTAATATATTATTAATTTCTTGAATCTTCTCAGGAGCAATAGATACATTCCAGCTAGGGTCAACGTCGTGAACGACTGTAATTTTTTTCTTTAATGAAACAGCGTGCTTATTTTCTTTTGGCCTATGCCAATTCAAAAAGCTAAATGTTGCGGCTGTGCCAACTACAAATAGCAGCGCCACACAAACAAGAATTTTTATTAAACGCATAAGCACCTTATAAAAGAGAACTATTATAAGGTGTCCAGGGTGTTGAAAGCAAGCTGTGGCTCTTAAGAAGCTGTAGAACCATTTTTTTCAGGCTGAAAGCC
>JAJFUY010000312.1 GCA_021372185.1 Chlamydiales bacterium
GATTTTTCAAGTTTTAAATTTTGATTTGCAGCATTTACTTCCATTTGTGACCTAACAAGCTCGGGATTTTTTCTTATTCCTGAAAGATATTTTTCGAGCTGGTCGGGAAAACTAATTTCATAAAATGCAAAGCTAACTCTATCAAAATCAGGAGAGGATGCTCCCCATAAAACAGCAAGACGTTCTTTACTTTTAAAAAAGTCTGCCTCTGCTTTCTCTAAATCAATTTGAGCCGTTGAAAAGGCAATTTCTGCTTTATTTTGCTGGATAACCGAAACTTTTCCAGCTTCGACTTTCGCCGACACTGTTTTATACACTTCTTCTGCAATTTTTGTTTGGTCTACTGCAAGCTGATAACTTTCTTGAGCAGAAGCAGCCGATGAAAACAATTTTAACAACCTATTAAGGACAACCAATTGACTCGCTTCAAAACCTGCTTGGGATGCGTAATACTGAAAACTTGCAGTTTGATATCTATACCCTCTTTTACCGCCAGTCTCAATCAGTTGCGAGATTCCATATTGTGACTCAGCAGATTTCCACCCTTGCCAATCTTTGTTTCCAAAAACATTTTGAACCCCATAACTGAGTACAGGATTAGGCAATAATGCGCTTTGAATTTGTGTTCCAGCTTTAGCACTCATATCACTGGCAGCAATTCGAATTTTAGGTGAAAGAGTCAATGTTTTTGACACAGCTTCATCAAAAGAAACAACGGTTTCTCCATACATTGGAAATGGACTAAAAATAATTAAAAAAGCACAAAATGAGCATATGCTGACTTTCCAAGATTTTCGAAACATAAATGAATTCCTCTTTGTCGTTTATCGTTATGCGATTGTATTTTAACCTAGAAGCCTTTTACATTTTCATCCTATTCAGTCTGAGTGCATTCAAAATAACCGAAACAGAACTGAAAGCCATGGCTGCACTTGCGATCATAGGATTTAGAAGAAGACCAGTTACAGGAAATAAGATGCCGGCAGCAATAGGAATGCCTGCTATATTGTAAATAAATGCAAAGAAGAGATTTTGTCTAATGTTGCGCATGGTCGCACGACTAAGAACAATAGCTCTTACTATTCCTGTCAAATCGCCCTTAACTAATGTAATACCTGCGCTTTCTATCGCTACATCAGTTCCTGTACCCATGGCAATCCCTACATCGGCAGCAGCAAGAGCAGGTGAGTCGTTAATGCCATCGCCTGCCATTGCCACAATTTGTTTTTCACTTTTGAGCTGTTGAACTAAAATATTCTTGTCTTTTGGATTTACACCCGCATGGACTTCATCTATGTTCAATTTTTTAGCTACGGCTTCAGCTGTGTACTCGTTATCCCCTGTTAGCATGATGACTTTAATGCCGAGTCGATGCAAATCTTCTATTGCCTTTGGTGTGGAGGCTTTAATCGGGTCTGCAACAGCAATAAACCCGATGGCTTTTCCGTCAATCGCCACAAAGATGGCTGTTTGAGCTTGTTCTTGTGCCTCTTTGGCTTGTGCTTGTAAACTTGCAACGCCAATAATATGGTTTTCTTCTAGTAAACTTGCTTTACCAATTAAGATTTTTTTACCTTCAACGATGCCGCTAACGCCACCACCAGTAATCGAATTAAATTGTTCGACTTCTGGGATATTTATATTTCGTCCCTGAGCCCCTTGCACAATAGCCAATGCAAGTGGGTGCTCGCTATTTTTTTCGACAGAAGCGGCTAATCGCAAAAGTTCATTTTCTTGTAGACCAGAGACGGCTATAATCTGCGTAATTTTAGGCTTTCCTTCAGTAAGCGTGCCTGTTTTATCCATCATCACTGTATTCACCTTTTCAAGCCTTTCCAAAGCCTCAGCATTTTTAATAAGAACACCCATTTCAGCCTCTCTTCCTACTCCGACCATAATAGACATGGGCGTTGCCAAACCAAGAGCGCATGGACAGGCAATGATCAATACAGCAACAGCATTAACTAATGCAAAAGCAAAACGAGGTTCAGGGCCGATCAATCCCCAAATGATAAATGTGATAAGCGCCGTTAAAACAACTACAGGAACAAAATATCCAGAAATCACATCAGCGAGCTTTTGAATGGGTGCTTTGCTTCTTTGTGCTTCGGATACCATTTGTACAATTCGAGCAAGCAGCGTTTCACTGCCAACGCGTTTAGCTTCCATTAAAAAGCTACCTGTTTGGTTAATTGTGCTTCCGGTAACAGTATCATTGGCTTTCTTTTGTACGGCCAGAGGCTCGCCTGTGATCATTGACTCATCTACAAGGCTCTTGCCATCTATGATAATGCCATCGACCGGGATTTTTTCACCTGGTTTCACCCTTAACATATCTCCGACTTTTACTTGGTCAATCGGAACCTCTTGCTCTTTACCCTGTAATAAAAGATGAGCGGTCTTTGCCGCCCTACCAAGTAGTGCTTTAATTGCATGACTTGTCTGGCTCTTGGCTTTTAGTTCTAATACCTGTCCCAGGAGAACAAGAGCTGTAATTACAGAAGCTGCTTCAAAATAAATAAAAAGCTCACCATTTTCTTTAAAAGAATCAGGAAACCAGTTTGGAAATATAACTGCGATAACACTGTAAAGATAGGCAGCTCCTACGCCCATGGCAATTAGGGAAAACATATTTAAAGAGCGATTAAGTAGCGAATACCAACCTTTTTGAAAAAAAGGCCACCCAGACCAAAGAACAACAGGTGTGCTTATGATGAATTGAAGCCAATGTGAAACAAAATCTGTAATTTTTAAAAATGGAAGCATCTTGCTTGCTGCTAATAGTAAAACCGGAATCGTTAGAACAGCAGCAATCCAAAATCTATGCACCATGTCTCGATATTCGGAATCATCAATTTTTGTTGTGGCTTCTTTTGGCTCTAAAGTCATTCCGCAAATAGGGCAAATACCAGGATGATCTTGCTGAATCTCAGGATGCATGGGACAGGTGTACATTACAGAGTTTGAGCTATCGGATTCTTTAAGAAGATTAGTGGACTGATTTAAATGGGTCATATTGCCAGCTGTTATTAAATTGAATTTTTTATTGCAAAAATGGTGGCCAAAGGTGTCCAATCCCAAAAGTTAGACTTCCGCCTAAGAAAGCTGTTACGTTCACGCTAATAAACAGCAAGAAAAGACAAAGGTAGTATGCTGCACTATACAGCCCATTTCCTAGCTCAGAAATGGTGGAAGATGCGTTCATAGCTGCCATTGCTGCCATAGCGGGCATAGCAAATGAAGCACTCACCTTGGCTTGCAAAACTGGTTTTTTTTCACTACCCTCTATTTTGATGAAAAGGCTGTTGCTGTTTAGTTTTGGAGGATCTGGCAGCATAGAAACTTGGACAGTAAGAGAACCTGACTGGAATTCATCTAAAGGTGCAATGTTAGAACTTGAGCATGCCGAAATATAACATGCAACTAGAAGAAAAAATAGCTGCCTCATCATTTCATTCCTCACGATTGTGTAGAAGGTTATTCGGCATTTTGCCCAAAGCACGGTCAAGCTGTGCCTTTTGTCTCCAAGTCTCAGCTAGTGCATTATACAAACGTAGCTCGGTGGTGCGAAGGTTGCGATCAGCCTCTAACACCATCATCAAGGTTCCTTGACCTGATTCAAAACTAAACTGGCTTGAGCTGAGTTTTTCCGAAGCTAAGGGCAATCCACTATCCTTCCACAGCTGTACGATGCGTTGATTTTGAAGTATTCCCTGCAACGCTTCTTCTATCTCCACTCGAATGGTGTCTTGTAGTCGCAAATATTCACTTTCTAAGCGATTTTTGTTTAGCGTGGCCTCGCTGATAGCTGATCTTTTCTTTTCTAGTTGGATAAATGGAATATTCATTGAAACGCCTACCTGGGGGCGATATTGAGGCTGATCCCACAACGTATCATATGAAGCCTTAATGTCAAAGTTTGGGAAATACTGAAGCTCGGCAAGCTTAATGGCAGCATCACTTCCTTCGATTTGTGCCCGAATAGATGCTAAATCTGGCCTACATCGTATGGCTTCCTCTTCAAATTGATCTCTGTTTTTGATATCTATAATTGGAATAGAGAGCTCTTTAGGAGGCAGTGGAAGCGCTGTTTCAGGCTTTTGATGCAATAACCCGTTGATCTTGGCCAGGACAATTTTTTGTTGTGACTCAAGTCCTGCTTTTTCAGTAAGAATTTGATCAATTTCCAAGCTTACTTGCAACCAATCTTGTTCTCCTATTGCTCCAGTAACATAAAGGCTTTCTGCACTATATTTGGAATCGTTGAGCAGCATCAAATGAGAATCGTTAATTTCGATGGCTTTTTGGACGAGGTAATAATCATCAAACAGCATTGAAGCAGTTAGAGCAAGCTCAAGTTGTACGAGCTCAAATTCACTCTCCATCTTGTATGAGTCTGCTAATGCCATCGAGCCCTGATGGGCGCGTTTGCCTGGAAATGGAACCCTTTGTGAAAGTTCAATGGTTTGGCCATAGCGCAAGGGCTGGTTGTTAAATGTTTTATGGCCAATGCTGTCGGGTGCAAAACTATATGACAACATCGGGTCGTCTAGAGCAGTAGCTTGTGGGTAACGGTATATCGATGCTTGCAAGGCCGATCTTGCGGCCGCCACAGAGGGATTGCGATCAAGGGCTGCCAGTATCAACTCCTCTCGCTCAAGCTGTTCTTTTTCCTGAAAAAGTAGAGAACACTCCTTTTTGTCTATAAGAGCAGTTTTTACGGTATATTCGCTCAATAGCATGTCATATTGGGAATCACTTTGGCGAGTATCGCAGCATCCTGTCAATAAGACGACTACGAAACACACTATAGAACTAAGAGGAATTCGAATATTTTTTAGTGTGCCATACATGCTTATACCATTCAGGTGTTAATGGCTGGGATATAACGGCTTATTTATTTTATTGCTACAGGATGTTGTGCCTTTTTTTGAAACATAAAAATTACGAAACGAAGCCATTTTACTCGTTGGAAGAGTCAGATGTAATGTCGATAGCCAAGGGGGCGCTGACGACTTGTCCAAGCCGCATACCCTGAACCCTCTAGGCTTTATCAACAAAGAACTTCTTTATTTCGCCATTGTTTTTATCTAGTTTTTTTAAACCTACACAGCCAATAATTGTTCCCTTGCTATCTGTTGCATACCAGAAGTTATATGACTTATTATAATAATACTCTTCTTCTAAGCGAATAATACCCACGTTTAAATCTGTAGGGTCAACTTTTAG
>JAJFUY010000324.1 GCA_021372185.1 Chlamydiales bacterium
ATTCCACATTTGGCCTCTCTTACGATATAGCCCTTTCTACAAGGCCAGAAAAAAACACAATTGGATCAGATGAAGCCTGGGCGCTTACTACAAATTCACTAAAAATGGCTCTAGAGACATTTGGAAAGCCCTACATTATCCAGGAGGGTGACGGCGCCTTTTATGGCCCAAAAATTGACCTAAAAGTGCATGATGCCCTAGGAAGAACCTGGCAGTGTGGAACTATCCAGCTTGATATGTCACTTCCAGAGCGCTTTGAGCTAGAATACACCAAATCAGATGGTACAAGCGCACGTCCAATTATGCTTCATAGAGTAATTTACGGCTCTATTGAGCGCTTTTTTGGCTCTCTCATCGAGTTTTATGCAGGACGTTTCCCTCTATGGCTAAGCCCATCACAAGTGGCTGTGATATCGATTGCAGATAGGCACGTTGAGTATGCAAAATCTGTAGCTGACGCCTTTGGAGCTTGCGGATTTATTACACATCTTGATGATACAAGTGAATCTGTATCCAAAAAGGTGCGTGATGCACAGCTTGCGCAATATAACTACATTCTTACAATTGGCGATAAAGAAGTAGAAAACAAAACCATGAACGTTCGTACTCGTAATAACGAGGTACTAGGTGAAATGACACTCGATGCTCTCTTGGATGTCCTTAAGAAAGAACGAACAGACAAAAGCATTGATTCACCACTTTCTACTAAAAAAGACAGCGAAGGAACTTCGTAATGACAAAACAAATACTAGCAGTAAGCAGCTTCAAAGGTGGCACAGCAAAGACCTCTACAAGCCTTCACTTAGGGGCAGCTTTTGCCAAATTTCATAAGAAAAAGGTACTGCTGGTAGACTTTGATGCCCAAGCAAACCTCACAATGGGCTTAGGGCTCGATCCTGATAGTGTAGACAGCATGGCACCGGTGCTTCTTGGTACAAAGGAAGTAAAAGATGTCATCCAAAAAACCTGTATCCCCAATTTAGACTTAGTTCCAGCTGACACTTGGCTAGAACGCGTTGAAGTTACAGGGGCACTTGCTGCTGATCGCTACTCACACGAGCGGCTCAAGCAGATTTTAGATACCGTTAACTATGATTATATCATCATAGACACGCCACCATCCCTTTGCTGGCTTACAGAATCTGCCCTCATTGCTGCAAATCATGCGGTGGTTTGTGCTACATGCGAATTTTACAGCGTAAAAGGCCTTGAGAGACTCTCTGATTTTATGAGCACAATAGCCGAGCGTCACCCAATGGAAATTTTGGGCGTTGTTATCTCATTTTGGAATGCACGCGCCAAAAACAATAGCGGCTTTTTAAAGATTATAGATAAAAGCTTCCCAGGCGGATGCTTTGATACGAAGGTTCGACGTGATGTAAGTGTAAATTCAGCTACAGTATACGGAAAACCAATCTTTGAAATTGATAAGCTCCACAAAGATAGCCGTGCGGCAGAAGATTTTAAGAGCCTTGCTAAAGAAATTGTCCAGAGGTTAAAAAAATGACAAAGCTTGAAGATATGCTAGAAGGGCGTTTTAATTCTGGCAGCTCACAAAAAGTTAAAGCCTTAGCCAAACAATCAAATGATGGAAGGCTCACCGGCTTTTCTGGTCTTTTTAAAGCAGTGGAACTTGCAGATCTTGAAAAGTCACGACTTGAAGATATTTTATATAAGCACACGCCAGATGATCGTCATGATATTGGCTCAGATCTTCAGGCACTATTTAGTATTACATCAGAAATTAAGGCCATTACAAACCAAGCTGCCATACTGCATGGCGAGCGCATTATGCGTGCTCAGAAGCTGCTTAAAGGCTATAAAGAGGGCGCCTTTAGTGCATGGCTCGTAGCTACATATGGTAACCGCCAAACGCCCTATAATTTCCTCATGTACTATGAACTTATAGAAGTGCTGCCACAAGATCTAAAAACAAAGGCAGAAAGCCTTCCACGCCAGGTTATGTACACGCTAGCTAGTCGCCAAGCGCCTCTGGACAAGAAAAAGACTATCATTTCTTCCTATGCAGGCCAAACCAAACAAGAAATGCTCGAGCTCATAAGACAGGCATTTCCTCTACCTCCAAAAGATAAGCGTGGCGTTAGAGCTGCCCAAAACATCATGACATCGCTAGAAAAGGTCATTTCCTACTATAAGCGCCACGAAGATGAAATCGACTCAGAAGAGCGCCAAGAAATCGCCTCAACCCTAAAAAAGTTCCTCTACTTCGTAAAATAAAAAAGAATACATTTTTTACCGCAGAGAGAGAACAGAGAAATAGAGAGGAAAACCGCTTCGCGAATGGAGCGTATGTGGTTTTTTCTCTCTCTCTGCGCCCTCTGTTTTTTCTCTGCGGTAAAAATATTTTTGTATTTGTATTTACAGCGTGCGGGCGTATTCGAGGGCACCATAGGTGAAGATTCCATCACAACCTGCGCGTTTAAATGACACGAGCACTTCGTGATAGGCTCTTGTAAAATCCATGAAGCCTGCCTCGTGCATCAGTTTTAGACAGCCATATTCTCCGCTTACATGAAAGGCGAATGTAGGTACCTGAAAAGTCTCTTTTACAGCTGAGATGACATCTAGATAGGGTAGGCCCGGTTTTACCATTACCATATCAGCACCCTCTAACAAGTCTTGAGATACTTCACGAAGGGCTTCAGCTTTATTTGCAGGATTTAAATAGAACGTTTTTTTATCGCCTTTTCCTAAATTACCTAGCGACCCAATACCGCCTCTGTAAGGGCCATAAAAGGCCGAAGCATACTTAGCAGAGTAAGAGAGGAGTGACACATCCTGAAAGCCTGCATTATCTAGCGTTTTTCTTAATACACCAATCCTGCCGTCCATCATCTCAGAGGGCGCTATAACATCAGCGCCTGCCTGCACGTGCAGCATCACACTTTTTGCAAGTAAATCAAGTGTCTTATCGTTATCAACCTGATCGCCCGTCATAAGCCCATCAAAGCCATGTGACGTAAAAGGATCTAGCGCCACATCAGAAATGACTCCCATCTTAGGGCAATGCGCTTTTAGAGCTTCTATGGCCCGTACAGTGAGCGAACGGGGGTTTAAAGATTCAGATGCGTGTTCATCTTTTAAATTTTGAGAAACAAAAGGAAAAAATGCGATGGCAGGAATACCAAGATCTACCGCCTCTTTTGCTTGTTCTACCAGCTCTTTGATTGATAACCGGGGAGAACCTGGCATACCAGCAATTGTGGGGTCAACGTCGTCTTCTCGTATAATTACAGTCCACACCAGATCCTGAGGGCATACTGAATGCTCTTGCACCATATCTCGTAGCCAAGGATGTCGCCGCAATCTTCGTGGTCGAATTGTAGGAAATTGACTTGTGGTAAAGGTAGGTCTGACCATGAAGAATCCTCTAAAGTTTTAAAACATGTTGCCATTCAAACTGGTTTTTAGCCACTATGAATGTTAAAACTCTGGATAATCTATGAACAACCTACACATGAACCGTTTTGATACACTCATTACAGCATACAGCCTTCTTCTTTTAATTGGCGGGGTGGCAGGCTACTTTATGGCTGGCAGCATGGCATCGCTTCTTATGAGCACAATTTTTGCCATCTTACTTATAAGCTCACTCTTTTTTGTACGAATTTCATCGATTATGGGAAATAGGGTGATCTTTAGCCTTCTTTCAATCTTGATAGTTTTTTTTGGATACCGCGGGTTGGCATCAGCTAAATTTATGCCATCTGGCATGCTGTGCATTCTTACTGCAGTAATACTCGGTTTTGCCATATCATGGAGAAAGAAAACGGTAAGTACATGACTTTTTTCGAACAATTTTATGGAGCACATGTCAAGCATCACACGCATGATATGGAATTATGCGAGCTTGCTTTCTCTTCTAGTTCCGGGTTAACTTTAGAGCCTACAAGTTCATATAAGTTTTACCATCTTTGGACTACCTATTCCCTCCCTGACAACGTAAACCGTATCATAGATGCAGCTAAAACAGCCTTTGACACCATAAAAACTTTTGATAAATCAACTCCAAAAGAGCGTATTGTACGCTTTTGTCAAACAGCAAGCCAAACCTGCTTTCATATCGACAGGCTAGTTAGACGCGATCTTGTAAAGACCCCGCAAGATCTGGTATTACCAGATCTTCACGCAAATTTAGTTCGGTATGCTCATGAATTTCTTAGGGCACAATCCACGCTATTAGAAGCAAATCCCGTACAGGTAGCCTGCCAAAATGGCAACCTACTTGCAGCTGTAGAGCTACTAGAGCAGTCAGACTGTATTAAGCACACCAAGGGTTATCATACAGAACTTCTCAAAGTTGCCTACGAAAACAATAAATTAGCTCTTTGCCGTAAATTGATTCAGGAAGGCGCTGACCCGCTTGCGGCTTTTACAAATAAATGCCAAGAACTGTGCACAGATTTTCTTTTTGATGCCATAACAGATGGCCTAGAAGATGTTGCACTCATCCTAGTAGAAGCTGGTGCCAACCTCCAGCATCGAAAACAGGGTAAGCTAGCACTTCACCTTGCTGCAAGTGCCGGTTTTTTGCCACTATTACAAAAGATGATTGCAAAAGGGGTCAACATTAATGCAACAGATGATGTGGCAAATACCCCTCTTCATTATGCTGTACGAGCTCTTCAGAGAGAAACAGCTCTGCTTCTGTTGCAAAATGGTGCAGATGTAGCGCGGCTTAACGCTGAAAATGTGTGTGCCTTTTATCTTGCCGACGAACACCCAGATAAGGCTGCAGTTGCTGATTTTTACAGTCAGGTTCTAGCAGAGTTTGCCCCCTCAAAAGAACGCCTCTTACAAGATGGAATTTCAGGCTTTTTAGCCTCATGTAAAGAAACTCCAGGAACCTATATCAGGGGCCTTCATGGCCCAAATCCTCTAGTTATTGCGCTCTTATTTCAAGATATGGGACTTGCAGAAATAATAGCTGAACAGATGAACATGAGTCGTTACTTAACCTACTTCAAAAAACTACAGAGCAAATACCCCTTCTCTGATTGTTCAGCCTTACAATTTTGTACTCTACAACTTGACCGTAGCCACTTTCAAAAGCGCACGCCAGAGCTAGAACTAAAAGCACCCTCTAGAGATGTATCTCTCAACGAGCTTTTAGATTTTGTAACAGCTCCTGTAAAAGTCGCCGGAAAACTTTACACAAAAACTGAAGTTTCTAAGCTTGTACGCGCTTTTATAGACCGTATCATAGGTAAGGCAGACCTGCCAGGACTTATGAATTCCGACATAACTAAAAAAAATCAGTTTTATGAGAAGCTACTGCAAGACTTATGTCTAAAAAATTGCATCATTTCACTTAAAGATGCGCCCAATGCAAGTAAGCTAGCAGATGTTGTGAGAGTAATTATCGAACTAGAACTTGGTGAACATTGTGCAGGAAGATATTTTGGAATACTTACAAAACTTACAAGATCTGTATGTACGCCTCTTCAGCTTACTTTTGAGGATGAGGTATATCTCATGCTGGCTGAATTTAGAGAACTCGTTTTAGAGCAATGCGTAGACCCTCAAAAAGACAGTAACCGAAATGACTATAACGACCTCTTAACTAAACTAGGAGCAGAACTGAACATCCCAGGATTTGATAGCTGCCTCTATTTTCAAGACCTGCATGGCCATAGTGTTGTAAACACCGCCAGAGAGCTTTTTTTTAGATACTACACCCCAACCTCTATCATCAAAAATTGCCTAGAACCAGCTATTAAGCATAACGCCCCCTTTAGACAAAAATTTGAAGAATGGATGCTCCAGCAAATACCAAATGATTGGGGCAACGCCCTTAGCAACTCACTTCTGGTAATACAGGCACGAGACGGAACAACAGACGAGGATATCCGCCTGTGGCTGCGAAAAAACGGTGTGGCCATATTGGATGGTGCCGTCAACTATGAAGAGGCTATACAAAGCGCACGACGTGCTGCCTACCTCCGAATGGAAGTATACGATGAAGACAACAACGTTCGCCCCCTCGCTCTGGGCCGCCTGCTTGCACGTTTAAGTACACCGGTAGTTACGTCGGGTCGTCTACAAGAAGAGTCATCGCCAAAAACTTTTGCGTGTGACTGGATGCTAGACATCATTGATATGGTCCGCCACTAAGAATAACCATATCGCCCATACTCCCTTGCCAGTGCCATTGCCCTTGCCCTTGCCCGATTTGTTTTGTTTTCC
>JAJFUY010000328.1 GCA_021372185.1 Chlamydiales bacterium
TGCAACAATAGTTTTGACTGCACCTTAAAATAACGGTAAAGGGCATAACCAAGTATGCCCGCACCCCCAACAAATAATAAAGTTTTACGCATCCTTACTTTTTTACCAAAAAAGCAATGGCTACCAATAACAGTAGGCCACCCGCTCCATATATTAAGTATTTTGTAGTATTAGACCCAGCAATTACACCTGCATCTGGCCCCGATAAGGTAGCTTGCTGCAAAACAGATTGAATTTGAGCCTGCTCTTGCTGCTTACTTAAATTTTCCGCTTGACGAACACAATCGGCTTTTGCAATAAGGCTTTTTAATTGTGCTTCAATATCCCTAACAGGATTTACAAAACGGGGTGCTGCCTTTTGCTTTACCAAATTTTCTAAATCAATTTGAACTACTTGTAGTTGCTTTATAAGAGCATTACAATCGTTAGGGTTAATTGCATCCACTAAATATTTTAGGCGCATTTCGTCCCTTACTTTGGCATCTTTTTGCCTTTCGGATTCAAAATAACTTTTACCCCGAAGGCTTAAATATGCGTACTCACTATCACGGTCGGTTACAAAAATTTTATTACCGAGCCTGCTTGTATCAAGCGCAGCAAGTTCGTTGTTTTCAATCATGTCTATGGCCATAAAATTCTTTTTAAATTTAAGTTACCCGATATGAAATTTTCCTCTCTTGAAGCAATTTGTTCAACTCTGCTGTTTCTTGTGCAGTCAACTCATCCGAAATAGCGGCATATAAATCTCCAGTAAAATCACCCGTACCTATACCACATTGGTCATAGGTTTTAACACCATATTCCGAAACAAGAGAAAGCCAATCTACATCATTTTTAAGTTGTTTTACAATATTAGCAAGCATAATAAAACTACTACTTGCAAAGGGTAAACGGGAAGAATAAAATGTGGCAGAGAAATCACACCCACCAAATTGAGTATGAAGTTGACTTGCCCATGCGCTATATTGGCTTTTAGGGAACGACCCCCTCAATCCCGTTTGCTCTAAAGCCTTCAAATCATTGTTAGTGTTTCGTAGTTGCCTCTTAGCCTTTGCAATGTCCGATACGCCACGTAACTTTCGCACTACACTAATACCGATAAGGCCGACTACAACTGCACCGCCTATAACAACAACTCCTTTAGCCCATTGTGGTAGTTCTTTGTAGTATGAAAAGAATCCGTTTGCCATAAATTATTGTTTTACTTTACCACCTTTAGTTAAATATTCTTTACCGCTGTGTATAAAGGTTTCCAAATTTCTTTTCGTTGCCTTCGCCCACGAACGTAAAAAAGATTCATCGAATGTTAATAAGGCTGCGAAATTACCAGCATTACCTGACTTTGAAATTATTGTTGCATAAGCACGTTTGTTCTGTGTTGTAAAATACCACACACCACCTGCAACGGCTAAAACTGCCAATATCGCTACAATTCCTTTTGTATTATTACTCATACGATTGATTAAAGTTACTCAAAAAATATTAGGTTTTGATTTTCGTAGTTGTCAATAAATGCTTTAATCCTTTCATAACGCTCCTTGTTTTGATAAGAGGGAGTATCAATAAAAGTTTTAAGGAACGCTTCATGGGCTTCAAATCTCGGATAACCAAGACCTAAATATATCATTAACCCGTTTAAATCGGCTTCTGTTTCATCATCAATGTTCTCGTTTACGTAAAAATGGCTATACTCATGGAGCAAAATAGCCATACGCATAGGAACAGTTGATGTTATGAATTTCTTTTGAGAAACTTGTATTCGGCCACTCGACTTACTAATACGAGCAGGGGTTTCCATTTCTTTACCCGTATTGCTACTAATTATAGTTGGCAGGTATTCTATGGTGTATTTACCATTCGATGATTTATATGTACCCGATGGTATATGGCCTGCATTAAAGGCAAATGCAGTAGCAAAGTTGACAAAATTCCTTAATTCATGGTTGCCGAAATCAATAACATCAATCTTTTTTTCAAGCGGAAGTTTTCTTATCTCAAGTACTTCAAATGTGTTTTCTTCCTCTTTAGGTCGCTGACCGTATTTTTGGTTATAAATGCTAATTAAAGCCGATTTACCACTAACGGGCATACGAACAAAAAAAGTAGTTTCGCCATCAACGGTTTTCCACCTATCCGTAAATACTGTATGTTTCTGATTTTCGTCTTTTACCGTAAGCTGTAATTTTTCGGGCTTTTTGGTTTTGACTTTAATCAAAAGCGTAAACTCTTCGTATCTTGTTGGTATTCTGTAAACCATTATTTTTAAATTGTTACAGTTGCTTTAGCAGGTGCAACGGTAGCCATTTTTGATGAATCATATCTTTTATAAATCGCTTCGGGGAACAAACTACTTCTCCTATCATCAACAAAAACGGTAGTACGGACTATGGTAGTTTTAGTATTGGATGGATTATTTTGTTCCTCTTTTTTGGCTGATTGAATAGCCCGATTTTTCTTATCACCCATCAATAATATGTAGGCAATAACCCCAAGACCACCTATTAGTAGTATGTTTTCAAATTTCATTTTTGCGAATTTTTATATAGTTTGTATGCAATAGCGGAAACAATAAGAACACCACCAACTATTAGCACATATTTGTTGATTCCAAAAACCGTTTTTCCAGAAATATCTTCTCTAAGGCCACCTGCTCTTTGCATTTCTGACCTTGTTCTTTTGAACGAAGTGCTATCGGTAAGTGATGGTGAAGCTATACCACTAAAACTTGCCATTTTTTCATCCTCCCTCTTTCTCCATTCTTTGTAAGAAAGAGTAGTTCCACTTTCTTTATATTTCTGATTCCAACTTTTTTCCATGTCAGTCTTTATTAATATTGGATATTACATTGCTTAAAAATAACCCACCAATACCAAAAGCACCCATGTATAAAGCCGTTTTACCTAAAGAGGCTTTTTGTTTCATTGCATACAGAAGCCCTGCAAATACACTAACGGCTACAATTCCCTGTGATACGTTGTTATTCCTCATTTACGCCTTTTTTTTGACAAATGCTTTTGTTGCTAAACCACCTATTGCTGCGCCAATAAATGCACTTACTACAAGGTTATATCCTCGCTGATAACCAATCAACAAGCCAACAAGACCACCTATTGCCGTTCCGACAAAAGTTCCTTCTGTGCTTTCCAATATTCGCTCATTATCGCTTTTTGATTTATTGAGCGAAATCTTCTCCAATATTTGTTGCCCGTTTGTCATTAGTTTCTTTTACGAAGTATTAAGATTAACCCTCCTAAAATGACTACCCCACCGATTATAAAGGGTAAAAATTTACGAACTTGTGTTCCACCTACTTGTGCTGCTTGTAATTGCGGAACTTGTTGTTCTACAACTACCTGTGATACGGGTTCCGATTGCCTTTGTGCAGCCAGTTTTTCTGCTTCGGCTTGGGCAAGTCTTTTTGCTTCGGCTTCCGCTGCCGCTGCTGCGGCCTGCGCTTCGGCTATTCTTTTATCTGCCTCTGCCCGAATACGCTCGGCCTCCTGTCTTGCTTGCTCGGCTTCCCTTTTTTTCTTCCTTGAAGATAAAACGGCAACACCACCTGCGGGCGCAACTAAGGCTAAAAAGTTTGCGTAATCTTTATCGGTATATGCTACATCAAAATCCATAGTTTTTTAAATTTAATGTTATGCCTTTTTACGAACTGCAAAAAACACAACAGTTCCAACGATTAAAAGACCTCCGATAACCGCTACGGGTACTACCCATGCGTTTCTTTTTTTAGTGGTATCTCTTGCCCTTGCCGCTTCTGCTTCCGCTGCTGCTGCTTGCGCCCTTGCAACTTCAAAACTAATAGCCCTTTGCTCTCCCTCACGGGCAGCATTTTGTTGTAGTCTTGTTGCGGCAATATTAATACCCGCTCCTACCGCTGTATTAATATTTTCAGGAGAAAAAATACTTCTTAAAGCGTTACCAAAAGCAGTACCTCCTTCTTTTCTTTGGGTAGTTGTAGTAACAGGCGCAACGGGTCGTGGAGTTACTATTGGAGTTGTAGTTCTTGTAGTAGTAGTTGTGGTAGGCTGTGTTGATGTGAATGTTTTGCCAAGTGTAGCACCTAACATATCAAAACCACCTACATTAAAAAACTGCTCATCTACATAGTTCTCAAAATTTTCGTTGGCAAGGCTTGATTGAATGTAAGATTCCAAACCGCTTCTAAACACAAGACTATCCCTTAAAGCCTTAAATGAAGCATCAAGTATATCTTTATCGGATGCTGTTTCAGGCATTGGCGTACCTGCGCTATCCAACAAAGAAAGTAATGTTTGCCTATCGGTTTCAAGTAAAATACCTATTGATGCCGAATAAAAATCTGCTGGGTTGTTCAATTTCATAAAATTATTTTTTTACGATAATAGCCGCAGCAAGTAATAATGCAGCAGCCAAAATATATACATTTGTTTCTTTGGTTATAGCGGAAGGTTTATCTCCTTTAGCATCAAATGAATTGAATCTTTCTCTGCAACGGCAAGGGCAATCACCTGAATAACTTTTGAAATCTTCATTTTTCACGATTCCGAACTGTTCAACTATAATACCCTTATCAGGATGCCCTTCAATAACATCTTTAAGGGCAGGCTCACCCTCGGCAGCAACAAGTTGTTGTAAGCATTTACCTAAGTCATCAGCGTTACGAACATTTGTGGCTTTATAGCCATATTTATGCAGAATTGCTTTTGCATGATAAGGGTTAGTTGTTGCAACGTAAGAGTAAATATTCATATTGTGAAATTAAAGAAAAAAGGGCAGGGGAATAAGATTCCACCGCCCCTTTTTATTTAGTGATTCGGTTGTAATTAACCCAGACGAGCCTTTACAGTTTCACCACCTACAACAGCTACGCTGCTTTTAACGATGTTCGGGTTACCGAACTGACGAGAAGCAGGGCGACCAGCCAAGCCACGAGCAAGGTTGATATTGTCAGAGGGGTAGAATTGCATCTGGAATACCGCAGAAGGCAACACGTTGCTGATGGTAATTTTGGTAAAACCATCAATGCGGTAGAGTTGCTTAACTGCAACTACACCATTTTGTTGCTGATACGGGTCAATAGTTACCACCAGCGTTTTCAAAGCCTGATTACCGTTTGCATCCCGTGTGTTCAGGGTCAGCGGTTGGGTAATCTGCGAAGAAGAACCTGCAATGCTTTGAATGTAGGTCATACCAACGCTGAACGGAGAGTTCATTGATTGGTAGAGGAACTGTTGGTAAGTAATGTTGCTCAAACCGCTGCTGATTGTTACACCACTCACGGTCAAGCTACCACCAGAAAAGCCAACATTCTGTAAGTACTCATAAGCACCCAAAACATCAAAGTTAGAAACAGAACCAGCGGTGCTATTACTTACGGTGATGATATAAGGCTGCGAAGTAGGTACAGAAGCACCATTGTTCATGGGCAGACCATCGGCAGAAAAGAAATCTTCGTTTGCGGTAAATTGCAAATCATCATCAATAAAACCATCTGCGTTCAGATAGGCTTCGTTCGCAAAGTTGCGAGCATTTTCCATGTATTTACGAATGTATGACATGTTTTGTAAAATTTAATTTTTTAAAAATTTGATTAAGCTGCTTTAGGGGCTGCCAAACGTGCTTTGTCCAACTGTTCTTTCAACTTCAAAGCGATAAGTACACCAGCGGTTACAACAAGCAAGTCAATGCCGAGTTTTTTGTAGTCCATACGATTTTTTATTTTTTTTTGTTTGATTTTCCTTCCAGCACGAGCCGTTTGGATATAACAACCCAAATATAATTACGAGATAGATATATTTTGTTTTTGAAAAAATATATGCGTCAACAAAAGGTGTTTATTTTAGGGTATAAAGTAAACTTGTGTATAAAATTGTAGGTTGATAATTGTTAGTTGAAAGTAAAATATTGTTCCATCATTTTTTTGTTAGCGGCACTTAAAGCAGTTTCATCGTTGTAAATTTTATTCCCTTTTTTATCCCTCAATTGAAGCATTGGGTTGATGATTCTCTTATATCGTTCTGTAATGTACTGGTGTATAGCTTCATCGGCTTCTTTCCGACTGAATTTGCCCCTTATTTTCATATTTTCAACATCTACATATAGAAAGTAACGTGTATCACCACTAAAATATCTTCCGTTTACTATGTTTTCGGCTATTTGTAGTATTTCTGTTTTCTCCTCAAATTTATTTTTGTGTCGCTCTACCGTGTCATTGGTTTTATGCAAACGAATCATGTTAAGGTTACCGAGTAATTTAGGATTCCCTGCCCTACCAATATTTTGAAAATGACTAATTACATCAAGCCCTATATGCCTTGAAGTTGCAAGAGAACCTATTAAATCAGATGGCATAGCATCAGATAAATATTTATTAATATCCTCTACAAGCAAAAGCCCATTTCGGAAATTATCAAGTATAATTCCGAGTGCTTCTGCCATATCGTTAATAGTCATTTTTTTACCATCATCCCAGAATGGCCGAACTCTACGAACTTCTATTTTTGGGTGAACGCTAAATTTAAGAATATCTTTTAAAGCAATAGCCTTTATACTCCTTTGCCTTCCTAAGAAATCAAAAGAACTAAATTCATCGTTTACATCGAATATCAAAGCCTTTCGTGGTGGCACTCCTTTGGATGGAATACCAGCAATATATTCATCTATCATTTTGATAGTCTGAACTGTTTTACCTACCCCCCTTTTGCCGCAAGCTATTAAAATTTTGCACTCCCTTGCCATGTAATTAAATTTTCCCTACGTATTTAAACCCATCCGCTTTTAGCTTTTGAGTTAATGTTTTCATTGACGATAAATTAGGGGCTGTCCATGATTTTACCATGAAGCAACCCCTACGATGGTCGTAATACTTCCACTTTATAGTGAAGCCTCCATCGGCATTATCATATACCGTATAGGCTTTCATTATTTTCTTTTTGGCCTTCCACGCTTACCTTTAGCACTTGTATTAGTAGGTAGTATTATAGTAGGTTTATCAGATTTTGGCTTTTCTATTTCGCTTTCCTGTATTTCATTCGTAGCTGTTCCACCTGTCATGCTATTAACAAAATCATTCACATTTGTAGGGTCATAAGTATTTTCTTCAACGGAATAATCTTGTTCTACCTCATAATCATTTTGCTGTGGCTCTTGCACAACTTCTTCTTGCTGATAATTTTGTTGCGGTTGTTGTGTATTATTTGTTGGTGGAGTTTGATAGCCATTTTGAACTACCATAGCCTCCTTTACTAAATTTAAAATTTCTTTTTTAGCAGACAATGATTGAGAAATTAAAAAGCCTTTGCTTGCCGCATCTTTGATAAACAAATAACCGAGATATTGTTCATCGGTCATTCCAACGCCCCTTTTTGCAAGTACTCTTATCAATACGGGAGTTGCTTCTTCCTCAAATTCTTTTGATACTGTAATTGTATCTTTAGTCTGCATATTATATTCCTGTATAAACTCCCCTGCACTCATTATATCAGTTGCGCTAACAGGAATTGCTGCGTTTAAATCTATTTGACCTTCACGCTGTAATTTTGCAAGTTTTCTCTCGTTAAACTGCAAAGCATCATCGGCCATTTTATTAATGAAACGATAGCCTTGCATAATCATTTTAGCAACTTTTTCTGCTGCCGCTGTTTTATCCTTATTCGGCAGTTCTTTCATTTCTTTGTTGAAAGGCTCATCCACTTTTTTAACCTTCTCTTGCTCTAACATAGGCTCTGAAAGCGGGGGTGGAATAAAAGAAGGTTCGGGAATATCACCTTGCAAATCTTTTGCACTTACTCTTACATTCGGTCGTGAATATGCCTTTTCAATAACAGGTTCGTCTAATGGGTTGAAATCATCCATTATTTCAGCATCTTCAATATTTTCATTTAATTC
>JAJFUY010000355.1 GCA_021372185.1 Chlamydiales bacterium
GATAGGGTTGAAAGACTTCCGGAAAGAGACTGAAGACGTCAAATCGCATAGGTGAATTTTAGACGATAGGTGAAATTTGGGCAAGCAGAAAATGTAGATACCGGATTTTGCAGTTCAATCCGGCAAATAAGGGGAAACTAAAGGGGGTGGTCAGCTGTCCTGTCATTGCGAACGCCGTAAGGCGTGCGGCAATCTGAACTAATTCTTTGTCTCCACCCCCCGATTTACCCTCCGTTTCACTGCGGGCACAGGTCATCGACCCCTCTAAAAAGGGGGTAACCCAATCACCCCCCTCTTGAGAGGGGGAATCAAAGGGGGTGGAGTTCGCCCGTGAAGCGGTCATGGCGGCTGTGATCGCGTTTGGCCAGCGTATTTCCACTTTTTCCACTATTTCCGCTGTTTTTTGATAGCACAAGAAGACAGTATGGCTGGAAAAACCGGATGGTTGTTAAGGTGCATAGCTCACGGCTCAGGCCTTTCTATAAATTATAGCACATATGTTCTATTATGGCAAGGGAAAATGATACTTTTTTACATCCCCCCTTGATCTAAGATCTATAAACACATACACTCAAACAAGAGACAGAATCATTAGGACACTAACCTATGAGTAGCACAGTTTGGCTTGATTCAATTACTCAGTGGGGATAGATAGAATTTGGTGCTTTGATTGCCTAATCATGGATGACAGGAACTTTGAGCTTAATTTTTACAAAATCGATTTCTTTGATATTTTCAGGAATTACAAAATATTTAGACAACTCTTGCCAATCTTTATCTCTAATAGTCCTTACTTCCCCCAGGTGAAAACTGACCCAAGCTTCTCCAATTTTAGACTTACTTGTTACTAATCGAAGGTTCTCTTCACAAATATTTACATATTTGGTATCTAACTCAATTCCTATATACTTTCGTCCTAATTTCTTTGCAGCAACTGCAGTGGTCCCCGTTCCGACGAATGGATCCAAAACAATGTCACCTTCATCAGTTGTCATCAACATTAGACGTTCAAGAAGAGGAATTGGAAGCTGGCAAGGATGATCGTTTCGGTACTTGCTGTGTTTGATTCTATGAATATCAGTCCAAACGTCAGATATTAGGGGGCCAAATGGATGTAAGCCTGCTTTTTTGCCGCCATAGTCTTTTCGCAAATAGTGAGACTTACGATCTCTTTCATGCGGCATTCTTATCTCAAAGAACTTTGCTTTCTTTGCATCCTTTACATAATACAAAATGCCATAATGTGCAGGTTGTAGGCTTTTCCCCATTGGCGCCGTCGGAGCAGACCAAGCTATCCAGTGTTTAAAAATAGCGTATTCGTTTAAGTGTGTTACATAAAAGGAAAGCCACTTTGGTATGTTATGAACAAAAATTGAACCTGTTGGCTTCGTAATTCTGACCATCTCTTTTATCCACAAATCACACCATTCTAGATAATCCTTGAATTCAAGGCTGTCTTTGTAACCGTTGTATTTTTTTTGTAGATTGAATGGTGGATCTGCAAACGTCATATCAATTGAGTTGTCAGGAATCGCTCTTAGAACTTCAACGCAGTCGCCTTTGATGATTTTATTTACATATTGATCAATCATGATCTTTCCTTTTGATGAAATGTTTCTAACAAAAGTTTCTCAAATCTGGCAATTTCATCTTTATGGAATGTAAAAACATCTTCATAAGCTGTAACCATTCTTCTCAAGTCGCTTTTTCTAACATACCAACCAATTCCATCGATGAATCCGATGAATTTTGACTCTGGATAATGTCTTTTAATTAGCGAGTCTATAGAAATCTCGGTTTTAGATTTATCTCCTTGTCCAGAAGATGTTGTCACCAAGAAAGAGCTTTCAGCAATAATTAACGGATTATTTTTATTGGGTATTATAAAATCCATGGTTCTTTTACTATCAGGAGCGTTACTTACTAGTTCGCGAAGATCGCCCTTTTCGAAGGGTATCTCTAAACTTTCTAACAATGCTTTAATTACCATCTCAGGGTTATTAATCGCTTTTGCAGAATAACTTCCCTTCTCTTTGTACCGAATTAATGTGTCAATCATTTCTGGTATTTCAAACTTTAACTTAGACAGGCTAAGTTTTCTCAACTCAAACAATGGAAAAGTTTCGATTAAAAATGGTACAGTTGATCCTTCAAAAAAAATATTTACTATTCCTTTTCTAAAGAACTCATCATCTCTTATAAGTGAAATAATCTTTTCGCTTGACCATTCACCTAAATCCTCCCGGTCTTTATCACGGAACCATTTTTCTTTGTAAACCAGGTTGCTTAATTCAGGATCATCAACAACTCTAATTATTGTTGTTAATCGTTTCAAAGACTCTTTCGATAAACCAGTGAGAGCCAGTAATGCCGTCAATCCATTTTCCTTATCCTTAAGAAGTTGCTCAAACACTTCTCTTTTTAGTCCTTGGGTTTCGATGTTAAGCTTCAACAATAAAAGCAATTCCTTTAATGAGTTTATGTAGCCTTCGTATTGTTCTTCGTAATTTTGGTCAAAGAAATAGTAAGTATTCTTTTCAATAACTGTTCTATATTTTTGTTCTGTGGTTGGTTTGTTGTGTTCCATGATTTCACTTTCGATTAGAAAAGAAAAGTATTGATTCTTCCTTCATTGTGTTTTGTAGCCCCCGTATTGGTTTCTTCAGATTCAGGTCTAGATGGAAACCCTGGTTTTCGCCTAGTTCAATTATCTTTGCGTCTAATCTCACTCCTTTGGTTTGTATTTCATTGTTTCCAACTATAATTACTATTGGTGATTGGTTTTTTGTTACTCGTTTCATCTCAGAAAGTGCTAGATTCATTTCTGAGAAATACAACTCTAGTTTGTTCTCGAGGCCACGACCTCGTAGCCCAATCATTTTTTGTCTTAACTCATCAAGGCTATATCCTAAGTATTCTAATTGAGGTTGGTCATTCTTTAAATAATCAATGGCGAAAGAATATGGTGGTGAAGTAATAATTGCATCAATGCTATTGTCATCGATCGGTAAGTCAAGGGCATTACCCTGCATTATTTTGCTTCTGCCTATCTTCAAGCCTAATGTTTCTCTAGCCTGTTGAAAGTTTCTTATCGTGGACACATATCGTTCCAGCACACGCGGAAAAAGTGTATCAACAGAGGAACTGCTTCTGTTGGCAAAACCTACTGTGTCAAGATAGGCTAGCAACGAGATTTCGTAATATTCTTTAACGCCTTCTACTTTGTTGTTAATGAAATATTCAGGAACTCTGTGTTTATTTAGTCTTTCAAAGATAGCTCTTAGATTTTTTGTTACTGATTCTAGTTTTTCTATGTCTAAATTTAAAGAAAACGTCTTTACTTTTCCCATTAATTCACAAAAAGGACTCAAATCAATGGAAATTGAGTCTATACCAAGTAAATTGGCCTCAACAGATACAGTAGAGCTTCCAGCCATTGGGTCAAGAACTGTGTGGCCAGGTTTTATCTCTAGGATATTGAGTAATGCCCTAATTAGTTGGGGATGAAATTTTCCTCTGTAAGGGAATAAGCTGTGGGTTGCGTATCCTGTGGAATATTTTCCATCGAGAAAGAACACTTTTGTCCTGAAAGAACTGTTTTTATGAATTTCCTCAAGGTTTTGAAGATTGCATGTTCTATAATGAATTGTCTCGATCCCGTCTACCAATTTGAAATATGCACTCCTGTTAATCAACTCATCTACATCAAGGACCCCATATTCCCACAATGCCAATTCTAATTCAAACACATCATCAGTCCCATCGATAAGCTGATAATTTTTGTCAAACAATTTCTCTACTATAGGCGAATATTTCTTAGTGTTTACCATTCAGTTGTTCCCGTTCACATTTGTAAATGATAATGAATTAATTTCGCAACCATACTGGCGGAGCTAATCAATTTTACACTCTATTTTTAACCCAGATACCGAATTTAATTAGATTCGTGTTTTTGTAGTCTTTTGTCTGGAAACCAGATTAGGGCTCGACAAGGTCCTTGTTCTTTCATGGTCTCCTGAGTGCGCACGGGGTTTGACCGAAGGTCTCCAACTAATGCAATGAAAAGCAGATTGCCGCGCAAAAGAGATCGCGATGACGGGAGATCGCTTATCTCGCACATGCATGCGATGCGGAGGGAGTAAACCCCCTCCGTACGATGGATTGCGCACTTCAATCCGGCAAATACTGGGCATCTTTGGTTTTTGCGGGGACCGCCTGCGGTGGATGAGTGACACTTTGGGGTTCATAGTTTTCCCTCTTCAGTCTCCCGTCCGTTTCACGGTGGGAGTTCCATGGCGTACGTAGCAAACTGAAAGACAGTTCACTTTGCTGCGGGAGCCAACTCAACCTCTAGCGCGGCCTGTATGCAAGCACACTGGGCAGGCAAACAGCCTCTAGGGGAAGTTCAAGGGCTCTCCCACCCCCTTTAATTACCCCTCTAAAGAGGGGGTTTTAAAGCAGCCCCCAGGGGAATCCCAGCATAGCTTTGCCTTGAGAAAGGGTCTGGGAAGCGGGCGAGAGTGTTATTGTTCACCTTTGCTCCGGGCAGTAAAAAGCCGGAATGAAAAGCGTAATTTGGCTTACGAAAAGAAAATCATCGGTACAAACCTATGCTTCTATTAAAATTGACAAAGCTCCCAGCAAAGAGTACACTTTTCTCGTTGGTAGATTAATTTTGTTATCTAGAAAAAGGAGTAGTTAGAAATGGCATACAGCTTTAAGAACTCAAAAGGGAAAGAATATTTCCTCCACGTTAAGAAAGTGAAACGTGCGTCCGGGAAAGAAACCGAGCTCTATTACTTTTCAACCGATATTCGCAAAGGTCAGGAAGTTGATAAAGTTCCAGCTGGCAAGACCGTTGTGGAACTGGCTTCCGGTTTGCCCGTCCTGAAAAAGATCTAATCCTTATCAGGTATATGGAATCGACCCTGTGTTTTACAGGGTCGATTTATTTAA
>JAJFUY010000365.1 GCA_021372185.1 Chlamydiales bacterium
CAAAAAATCTATTTCTCTCATACGCACTTTCATGCTTGTCCATTCTGCTGGCTCAAATTTGATATATGCCATAAGGAGATATAAGAGTTCGACATAGTCTGTACGTGAATGACTATGAGCGAGATTCAGTAGCCATCTAAAAAGAGTGTTTGCTTTTTCTTGGGGTTCGCGAGTGAGCATTTCCCACATGTGATCTTCAAGTACTAATTTTAGAAAGTCAACATAAAATGGGTCGTAGATTTCTGTGGGTAGGTTTTCTAAAGTGCACTCAGGTGAATTATTCTGCCTTCTCACCGCAGCTTTTTCTAGCTCACCCATGCACTTCATCATCTCAACATGGTCTTTTGGATTACGGAAGCATTTGGATTTCCACTCTCTAAACCCATTAGAAAAAAGCCCAACCAGGTCATACGCTTCATTTTTTTCTGAACAAACATGAGTATAGATACTCTCCCAATCAATCGGAAGATTTTCCTCTTCTTGTACATATTCAGTAATAGCCTCATCAAGTTCTCCATTCAAAGGGTATATGAATGCACACTCATCGAGTTGGCTATAGAGGTCGGCAAAGTAGGGAAGAGCCTGAAAAAGCAAAGTACGGTCACTTTCTTGATTTCGCCTGAGAAGCACTAAAATCGTTGCCTGAAGATCTGAAATGGAAAATTTAGAAAAATCACTTTTTGAGAGGCTTTCAATAAATGTATCAACACTATTGCCACGAAGCGCCTGTTCTGGAGAAACTTCTTGAGAAAAAGTATTATTCGGGCCGACATGAGCTAAAACCGGGGGCAAACTAATCATATAATATACAGATTTTTGAGCAAGAATTATTCCAAAATAAGTAGGATCGCGTCAAACAATATTTGCCTACTTAATTATGATATGGTAGACTATTTGCAAAAAACTCGAAAACTCTTTTTTTACATATGGCTATTGCAGCTAATTCTTATTCTTCTTATAACATTGTTGGTGATGCAGACTGTGTGATTTGCCGTGATCCATTGCACGGCACCGTCATGGCTCATGATAAAAAGCATCCAGTTCATGAAGCGTGTATAAAACAGTGGCTCATAGTACAGAGATCGTGTCCTGTATGTAGACAAGATATTGATATAAGATCGCTATTTAGCTGGCGAAAACTTCTATCACACGAAATTCAAGATGTTCCAAGGGTTGCAGGTGGCATCGCAGGAATATGCGCACTTTTTGGCTCTCTTTTCATGCAGGTTCCAGACGAAAGGCCTTTTACTTGGACAAAAACTATTGGATGTCTACTTGCTGGTCCAGAAATCATTCGTCGTTGTTGCCAACACATAACACCCGGGCAAAGAGAGTTCCTTAACATTTATCATTTAGGCGTACGAATTGGGGTAATTTCAACGATGGCAGGGGTAGGGATGTTAGGGTTTAATATCGCAAGCCTTACAGGTGATATCGCAGAGGAAATAACCGGCCTTCGCATCCTCAGACCCCTTGGCTTTGCGGTACTACCTTCAGCAGTTAGCCTCACAACCTATATCGCCAAAAAAATTCTTTAACTGGCGGAGCATTATAAGTTGCTGTATTATGTGCAGTGTAATTATATTTATGAGGTGATGTATGTCAGTTGAAAGTGCAACAAAGGTTTCACATACTTGTTATATTAAAGATCTGCAAGGTGAGAAGGTTGTACCACTACAGCCTGACACACTTACACTACTTTTTAATTCTTTAGAATTTCACCATCAGATATGGGGGCCAAGAACTTCTGAGCAGGTCTTGCGTGGAGAACGACATACAGACACGTGCGTGAAGGATCTTACAATAGGTGAGCTGGATGTATATACCCGGCGAGTCCAAACTGTGTTTTTGCAAAAGACATTTGCCCAAAATTGGGCAAAATCCTTTATGAGCGAGCTTATTCAAGCCATTCCCACTAACGCTCTAGAGGCATTGAGATTTCTGCTTACAGTTCCTGATAAAAAGAGGCCTGAATATGGCGAGACAGTTGATTACAGTACCGATATTGAACTGTATAAAGCCTGTAAAAAAACTCAAGACGTTGCTTGTTGTATTGCCGCATTTGACGCAGCTCTTGCAACAAAAGATGCTGAGCTTATTGCATCTGCTTTTGAGGTATTGCCAGGCAATAATGGCAAAGTTGCAAAGTATTTTCTAGAAAAAGTGCAGAGTGCACTCTTTTTACTTTCTGGGCAGAAAGATGATGACCAGAAAATCTCAAAACGACTCTTTTCTTGTTTAGGAACAAATGTAGCTCGTACTCATCAACAAAAATGGATCGATTTTACATACTGTTTTAGAGAATACTACCGCATTGATTATCAGTTAGATGACAGCATGCTCGCTTCTGCATATTCAACAACGGCAAAAGGAACAGCAAGTCTTGATGCTGAGTCGCCATTATACGATCATTTAAATGGGATGTTGCAATCTGCTGACCCGCAAAAAACTTGGGAAGAAATTCCAGATTCTGAGAAAAAAGAACATGCAGTAAGCTTTGCTTGTCTATTTTTAAGAGTGCGTCTTACATCAACAAATGAACAAAAGCTAGAAGCCTTTCGTTGTATCACCAAAGAATTTATGGCAGAAACTGTTAAAGGTTTAGATTCTAAACTTCAAGAATCAATACAACTGTTGCTTAAAGCCGATAACTTTCTGTATAAATTTGGATCTCCTATTACTATTGCTGAGCGTGCCCGTCTAAATGATCAACTTGCAGGCGCAGGTACCAAATTAGCCTATTCTACGTCTAAAGAGGATGTAGTTGAGGTAGACATAGACCTCTATAAGCAGCTAAAAGCCTTAAATAACTCGTCCGATCTAGATAAAATCTGGAAAGCAATTTCCCCAGAGCTAAAACTAGAATATGCAGTGACTTTTGCACTCATGCTAGCAAAGCTCTCCAACCTCAAAAAGCCAGTGAGTGACGTCACCAAAGACTTCTACAAAACCATCGTCTTGCAACTAGACCCCCAAACCCAAAAATGGATTAAAGGCATTATTCGCGAGCCATAAATCTATTTCACTGGCAGCTGCAGTACAGCTTGAAATGGATCTAAGACAGCATCCATGATCCATAAATGTATTTCCAGCGGCAGCTGGAGGACAGCTTATAGCCCCGCGTGTATCGAAAGGCCGAAGGCCTGAAGAGAAACGCGGGGAACTCCGGTGGTATCAATAAAGAGAGCAGTGGTAACTGCGAAACGAGCACGCGCATTAGTCAAAAATAAATCGCGGATCATATTTTATGTTATGGCGCTCCAAGAACATCTGAAATTCTTCTTCAAATGTCATTGTCGCATGGTGCGCAGCTTGATTTTCTATGTAATTTTTCACCTTTGCCAGAGCGGAAAAACTGACCGAATAAGAGGCAAAGCCTTTTTGCCAAGCAAAGTCTTTTAGTTGAGGGAAATTTTTATGTACCCAAAGAGACGAACATGCTTTTACATCACGGATTACTTCAGAATATTTATCGAGATTTTTAAGTTCTATCATTAAATGAATATGATCCTGCATGCCTCCAATTTCTATGAGGTCCCCATTATTATTTTTGATGATTCCAAACATATATGCATAAAGTTTGGGCTGCAATTCTGGATTAATGTAAGGGATGCGGCCTTTTGTAGACCAAATCCAATGAAAGTAATGGACCTTATAGGAATGCGCCATTTTTAGCTTAACCCCATGATGTGCGATAATTCATATCAGTTAAGAAAAATTTGTGAAAGAAGGTTTGTAGAGTAAACGTTTTGTTTCGCAGTTATCACTGCTCCTCTTTTGTGATTGCTTTTGACCCCACGTTCCATTACAGGCCTACCGGCCTTTCATTGCACGTGGGGCTATAAGCTGTGCTCCAGCTGCCGCTGGAAATACAAATCTTGTTCATTATCAGCCTTACCGAAAAAGTGCGTTATTCAACTAACTGCCATGAAAACATAAAAAGATAAACTAGCCTTTTTTCAGCGGTAGCTGAAAGACAGCTTTAGCCCCACCTGCAATGAAAGGCCGGTAGGCCTGCAATGGAACGTGGGGTCTAGGTCAAATCACGATATAGTGAGCAGTGGAACTGCGAAACTATATTATTGATAAAACCAAAATCGGATATCAGTTCTTACGATGAGGAAGTTTGTCATGGGTTTGGTATTGTTGTGTTGTCCCTAAATAAAGGAGGACGGTTATGAGTTCACTTACAACAGCAACAGGTGTATCTTTAATGAGAACACTTCCGATGGTTTCTCATATAGTAACACGGGGGTTTACCTACTGCATTTTCTACACGCAATATGGCAGCGCTAGCGGCGCTTTGGCTCAAATGATGCTGAATTGCGGCCTTACCAAGGCTATTAAAGAGGCTAGCGCTTACAAAAAGCTCAAGATCTGCTATGCGTAAATAACGAAGCTGAGAAAAATGCATGGATATAAGGATACCTCTCAAATCTCCTTGTTGCAAGTAGTTTTTTGTGATGTGACTATAAAGTATTATCGCAAAATTTTAGTGTGTGATAGAATTAGGCTAGACAAGCTAGCTAGATTGGAGGCGTTGTTATGGCACTTAGACAGTGGAAATTACAGGATGCAAAAAATCATTTCAGCGAAGTTGTAGAATCTGCGATGAATGATGGCCCGCAAGAGGTTACAAAGCATGGAGAGCATGCTGTTGTTATTCTCTCTTTTGCTCAATATGAACAGCTTATTCGTCCGACAAAAAATTTGGTAGAATTTTTTAAAGATTCACCATTTTATGGAGTAGAACTAGATTTTGAACGCAGCAAAGATGTTCCACGTGAGGTTGATTTTTAATGTATTTACTTGACACATGCGTATTTTCAGAACTGATTAAGAAAAAGCCCTCTCCATTAGTTACAGAATGGATTGCAGAGCGTAATGAACAGCTATTTTCTGTAAGCGCTTTAACTTTTGGTGAAATCAAAAAGGGTATAGGCCTGGCACAAGATCAGCAGTTGAAAAAAAATCTTCAGATGTGGTTAGAAGATTTTATTATTCCAAGGTTTTGGTCTCGTATTATCACAATTGACGGTGCTGTAGGTCTTGCGTGGGGTGAACTCATTGCAAAGCAGCCAAAAAATGGAAGAGTACTTCCTGCTATAGACAGCCTTATTGCAGCTAGTGCTATTGCCCACAATTTGCAAATCGTCACTCGCAATACAAAAGATTTTGAAGGATTGAACATCCCCATTGTAAATCCTTGGATACTATCTTAAGCTTCGCCGAGGGCTACGCGGCCGAAGGGTGTTATTTGGAAGCAGGGTTTACCGTCGTAGGTGCCTGTGGTGGAGATGCCTACTGCTTGGAGGAGGTCAAAGATTACCAATTCTATGAAGGCTTTTTCTTTTTGGTTAAAGGCGGGTAGCTGGTAGCGCCATTTTTTGCCTGTGCGTTGCAATGTTACTTGCGGCTGGAAGCCTATTGGGGTGATGAGGCCAGCAATGAAGTCTTCGACTGTGACCCAGGCGTTATTTGGGACAATGCGAAGCGCGCGTTCTAGCTCAAATACGCTTTTTTCTATGTAGCCGATGTGTTCGTTCCACTCATCGTGCCACTCATTAATTGTGTTGCGAAAGTGCCTCATGGCCTCTTCTTGATCAGAAAGGGTAGAAACCGTAATAGCAGGCTTTTCAATAACTACTTTTTTTACATCAAGAGCTTTAAGGGCATGTTTTCGTTGGAAGAGTACATACTCTTTATATTCACTGAATGCCGTGACAACCTTTTTGCCATTGAGGTAGTACGAGGTGGCTATAAAGTTAAATTCTAAAAGAAGAATATATTCTTGCAGCTTTTCACGTGTGAGTGAGAATTGAGCGCACAGTGTGGTGGCTTCAATCTGTAACTGCTCAGAGGCAAAGATGGCGGCTATAATTTGGGTGAATGTAGTGTCATCAAATGTAAGCTCTCTTAAGTACGTTTCATAAATTTTTGGCGTCTGCAGATATTTTTCGACAAGAGAGATAAAGATATTATCAGACGTTCTGGGAAGGCTATACCAGGTAGGTAAAATAGAGATAGGTACACGGTTTAAAAGGCCCTGTAAACGCTCAAATGAAGGCTCAAAATTTTTAGAAAATTTTACACTGTGTAGCTCTAGACATTTTTTGAGGTCTTTATCAATATAGAGCATATCATGTTGGCGCAGGATAAGGCCAAATTTACTAAACGTTTTAAGGGTTGATTCAAGCTCTAGCTCGTCGCAATCTAAAGTGTCTAAAATATCTGATAATCGGCATTTACTTGGCTGAAAGAGCAGCTCTTCTAATACCGCAATCTCAAATTGCGACAATTCAGACAAAAAAAGGCGGTTTGCGATGTCTTTTTTGTAGGGATAATCTGAGAGATTTATTTTATTTTTCTGCATCGAGCTATGTACCATATGTTCCTTAAACTAGGGCAATATTTTGGGGTAAACGCCTTTAATAATCAACGATTTACGTATTATAAGGACTTTAAAATAATTATTAGGTATAATAAGGATAGAGAAAGGGGGACATATGAGGAAGCATAAGGGGCCAAAATCCCAAAATAAGGTACCGGCACCTAAGCGTCCTAGAACTAAAAAACGCCCTTTTAAGGGCCTAGATAATACTCGCGATCTAGATATAATCCTAGGTCGAACAAAGATAGTTCAGGATGTGTTGGGTATCTCAAGAGAAGAGCTTTCTA
>JAJFUY010000241.1 GCA_021372185.1 Chlamydiales bacterium
CTTACCCACCGTTCCCTTCCGTCACGGTGGGCTTCGATCAGTCGCCCTGGTGGGCTCTAAGACAGAATTCATTTTCACAGCTGTTGCGAATGGTAATGTTTTGCTTGACTGTGAAGGAAATATTTGCACAATGGGGAAAAATAGTAAGGAGTGTCTTCTATGTTACGCACAGTTTTGATTGTTCTTTTGGTGCTGTTGTTGATTGGTGCATTGCCAACGTGGCCCTATAGCATGGGTTGGGGATATGGCCCAAGCGGAGCGCTTGTTATTGTACTTATCGTTTTATTGGTATTGGCTTTAACTGGAAGAAAATAAAAAAAAGCCCTAAGGGGAATCCTTAGGGCTTTTTACTTTTTAAGCTAGTAAGCTTTTAGCGTGTGAGGCAAGAATTGCAAGTAGCAAAAGCGCTACGATGTTTGCAATTTTGATCATTGGGTTAATAGCAGGACCGGCCGTATCTTTGTACGGGTCGCCTACTGTGTCACCTGTTACTGATGCTTTATGAGCATCTGATCCTTTACCGCCGTGTGCGCCTTCTTCGATAAGCTTTTTGGCGTTATCCCAAGCACCGCCACCTGATGTCATTGACAAGCCTACAAAAAGACCCGTTACAACAACGCCAAGAAGCATAGAACCAAGAGCAATAAATGCCTCTGTTTGGCCAACTGTGAAGCTAATTATAAAGTAGAGTACTACCGGTAGCAATACAGGAAGAAGTGATGGCACGATCATTTCTTTAATAGCAGCTTTGGTAAGTAAGTCTACTGCGCGTCCGTAATCAGGTTTTTGTGTACCTTTCATGATGCCTGGCATCTCACGGAATTGGCGTCTTACTTCTTCTACTACAGCACCTGCTGCTCGGCCAACAGCCATCATGCTAAAGGCACCAAAGAGGTATGGCATAAGACCGCCAACAAAAAGGCCTACAACCACGTATGGATTTTGTAGCAAAAATTCTGCGCTATGTTCTGGGAAGTAGTGTTCTAGATCTTCTAAGAATGCAGAGAAGAGTACTAACGCAGCAAAACCGGCAGAGCCAATAGCGTAGCCCTTCGTTACTGCTTTTGTTGTGTTACCAACTGCATCTAATGCATCAGTAGTTTTGCGAACTTCTGGAGGCAAGTTTGCCATCTCAGCAATGCCGCCAGCATTGTCAGTTACTGGGCCGTAGGCATCAAGTGCTACTACCATACCAGCAAGAGCAAGCATGCTTGTTGCAGCTACTGCTAAACCAAAGAGGTTAGCGTTTGCGTACGCGACTAAGATACCACCGCAGATAACAAGTACAGGAAGCGCTGTTGCTTCCATAGAAACTGCCAAGCCTTGGATGATGTTTGTACCGTGGCCAGTAGTAGATGATTTTGCAATGCTCACTACAGGGCGGTATTTGGTGAGTGTATAGTACTCAGTAATCCACATAAGAAGCGCTGTTACTACAAGGCCTGTAAGGATGCAGTAATACAAATTCATACCAGTAAAGGATTGGTTATTTACAGAGTATGATTGGTGCATGCCTATCATATTGTCAGTCAAAAACCAAAGGCCAACAGCTGATATACCGGCTGTGACAAAAAACCCTTTGTAAAGAGCTGCCATGATGTTGTTTGTTTTACCAAGGCGCACAAAAAACGTACCCACAATAGTAGCGAGGATGCAAAATGCACCAATAGCAAGCGGGTAGAGCATCATTGTTTCTAGTATGTGACCGCCAAAGAATACTCCAGCTAGTAGCATCGTACCTACGATAGTTACAAGATAGGTTTCAAAAAGGTCTGCAGCCATACCAGCGCAGTCACCCACGTTGTCACCAACGTTATCGGCAATAACAGCCGGATTTCTTGGATCGTCTTCTGGGATACCAGCTTCTACTTTACCAACAAGGTCAGCACCTACGTCTGCACCTTTTGTAAAGATACCGCCACCAAGGCGAGCAAAAATAGAGATTAAAGAACCACCGAAACCAAGGCCTACAAGTGCCTCTAGTTGTGTTCTTACGTCTACGCCTTTTGACTTTAAAATGTAGGTGTAGGCAGCAATTCCAATAAGACCTAGGCCTACTACTAATAGCCCTGTTACAGCGCCTGACTTAAATGATACATCTAGTGCCTTCTGAAGACCCTGACGAGCAGCTTCTGTCGTACGTACGTTTGCACGAACTGAAACGTTCATACCGACGTAGCCTGCAAGACCTGAAAGTACAGCACCAATTAAAAAGCCAATAGCTACATAAATATTTAAAAGCCAGATGAGGCCCAAAAAGATGACAACGCCTACATATCCAATGGTGATGTATTGGCGATTAAGATAGGCACGAGCGCCTTCTTGGATTGCACCTGCAATCTCTTGCATTCTTTCATTACCGCGGCTTAAAGCCAGAATCGATCGAATCATGTATAACCCAAACAATAGGGCAATACTTCCACATGCCAGCACGAGGCCATATGCGCAGGTATTCATTACTACTCCTTCTAAGTGTTAATGAGCTTTTTTAAGTAGGCTCGGTAGATAAAAAGCTACAAGAGATGGGAGCTTTTGATCAAGTGAAATGTTAGTGCTTTGTATAATTACTTGATGCAATGAGTTTGGCTACAGCTGTATGACCGTTATCATTGGCTAGGGCAAAGGCATTTTTATTATTTTGAGAAATAATTCCTTTGTCAGCACCGGCTTTAAGAAGTTCTTTTACGACTGCATAGTCGCCTTTGGTTGCTGCTCGCATAAGAAGGGTCTGTCCATTTTGATCCTTGTTATCTATTTCAGTGCGGACAGAAGTTGTTGAAAGAAGCATTTTGATAGTTGTGATGTTGCCACTTTCGCAAGCAATTGCAAGTAAATTAAAAGTATATCCCTTGTTGTCAAGTTTTTCGTATACTTTGTGATCTCCTACGTTCTTAAATGTTTCAGTAACCTTTTTTTCTAAAGCTTCTTTTACAGAAAGTAGCTCATCAGAAGTGGGAAGTTTTATGGTTTTTTCTTCAGAAAGATTTGCTTTTTTGATTATTTCCTTTACTTCATGCATTTCAGTAGGGCGCCACTTAGTAAGGAGGGTTCTAATTTTTTCACCAAGTGTAAGCGCTCTCATCATGAGGGCTTTAGACCCATCGGGTTTTTTCACAACAACAAGTCTGGTTTGATTCCATGTGGAAACTTTCTGCTGTTTTTCAAAAGCATGTAATGTTGAATAGTCCATGATTGTCTTTTCAATATTTTCCATATAAAACCTTACGTGTTTGTCGTCTTTTCTCCTCTTATCGTATTTTACTTTTTTATAAAAGCTCTTTTGTTTTATATGTTGTTCCAATATCAAGAGGCAAAATAGACATGGATTTTCACGACAAACTACAAACATACGCAAACCTCCTTGTCTGTCATGGACTTAACGTACAGCCAGGACAGATTGTTAACATTACGGCCGAACTATTTCACCGAGAATTTGTACAGCTACTAGTAAAAAGTGCCTATAAGCAAGGTGCCAAATTTGTGCATGTTGACTATATCGACCCTGAACTTGTGCGCACTCGCGTATTAGAATCTCAAAAAGATGAGTATTTAAAGTATATTCCAAGCTATACCGCTGCTAAATATGACAGTTTTGTTGAAGAAAGTGCCTGCGTGCTGAGACTTTGCGGAAGTGAAGACCCAGATTCTCAATCTGATCTACCGGCTGATAAAACCAATGCCATACAGATGGCTCTTAGGCATACCCTGAAGCGCTACTATGTAGAAGGAGTGAGTAAAAAGCGCGTGCAGTGGACAGTAGCGGCAGCAGCAACACCAGCATGGGGCAAAAAGGTATTTCCTGAACTTGACGAGCAAGCGGCCTACATGGCCTTGTGGGATGCCATTTTTCATATTTGTCGAGCAGATAAAAAAGACTGTATAGAGGCTTGGGAAAAACATCAGATAGTACTTCATACGCGTGCTCAAAAATTAAACGACTTTAAAATAAAAGAGCTGCATTTTGTAGGCCCAGGAACCGATCTAAAGGTATATTTATCAGAAAAAGCGCGCTTTGCTGCAGGTAACGCCAAATCTGCTAACGGTATTTTATTTGAAGCGAACATTCCAACTGAAGAGTGCTTTACAACACCTGATTATCGTCTTACAGAAGGCAAGGTGAGTGTTACACGGCCTGTGCAAGTAAATGGCAAGCTCATCAAAGGTTTAAGTATAGAATTTCATAAGGGAGAAATTACGAATTTTACAGCTCAAGAGGGTAAAGAACACTTTGCTGCCTACATTGCCAACGACCCTGGTGCCAAACGCCTTGGTGAAGTGGCTCTTGTGGGAACTGATTCTCCCATTTATCAAAGTGGTAGACTCTTTGAAGAAATTTTATACGATGAAAACGCCGCCTGCCATATTGCAGTGGGCTTTGCCTATAGTTTTTGTTTAGAAGGTGGAACTGCTATGACGCCAGAAGAGCTCCAGGAGCTTGGCTGCAACAGTAGCCACGTCCATACCGATTTTATGATCTCATCAGAAAAAGTAGACGTATTTGCAACAGGATATGACGGCAAAAAATTTGACCTTATCAAAAATGGAGAGTTTGTGTGCTGAGTGTAGAAGAAAGAGCAAATAGAGATCTCGTGCCTCGCTTTTGGTTTTGCTTGCTCTTTACCTTTCCATTTCTTGTCCGTAAAATTGATCCACTCATTGGTGCGTTACTTGGCACTATTGTCTTAGTAGTTGGCAATTGGTCATTTTTTTATCGCGCCTATAAAAATCCGTTTAGCGTCTATACGCTTTTTTGCATGTCTGTGGGGCTGCTTTACGTGTATAGTGTGTTGGAGGCGCTTTTAGCTTCTGCCCCGGTGCCCTACTTTGGGATGGTGGCTTCAGTTACTACTATTATACTCTTAGAGCAGCTTGTAGAGCAGAATATGCTCAAAATTGCCGCTTCATCTCTAAAGAGTTTTGTAGATAAAGCCCCACTCATTGCCCACAAACTCTTTAACGATGGCAGAATTGTTGAAGTAAAAGTAGAAGAGGTTAAAGAGGGTGATAGCGTACGAGTGACGCAAGGGGATATTATACCAGTTGACGGCGTGATATTTTCAGGCGATGCCTTTGTTGATGAATCCTTTATTACAAGTGATAAAAAACCGGTCTTAAAAGAGCTTGGCGCCCAAGTTTTTGCAGGTTCTATTAACCGTAAAGGCACCTGCCTTGTTCGTGCTATCCGATCAGGAACTAATAGCCTACATGCACAAGTTGCCGAACTTGCCAAAAAAGATGATAGCTCTTCATCTGGCCAGTTTCAATTAGCCGACAAAATTGCTACAGGCGCTATCTTTGTCACAATAGCACTCTCGTGCATATGTCTTCTTTTTTGGTCACTTTTCTCAGGGGTTGCAAATGGGGTTTTAGTAGCCAGTACGCTTGCTATTGGACTTTGTCCATGCGCCCTTTTACTCTCAAATGCGCTTATTAAAAGTATGGCTATTGGAGAAGCGGCCCTTCAAGGGTTTGCTATTCATTCTATGAAGGCCTTAGGTGAAATTGCCACCTGTAACATACTTGTAGTAAATAAAAATGGCACGCTTACCGTAGGTAAACCAACGCTTGCCTCACTTGATCCTGTAAGTGGTGTAACAGCAAATGAGCTTTTACAGATTGCTGCTGGCCTCGAGTCAAATTCCACTCACGCCTATGCCAAAACCATACTTGATAAAGCCAAGGGATTAGATATTCCCTCCATTGAAGTAGAAGATGTTCAGGAAGTTCCAGGTCTTGGTATTCAGGGAAAAATTGGCGAAGACGTTTGCTTGATTGGCGATGAAAAGCTTATGCAGTCAATTGATTTAGGATATCACAAAAACCGTGCCGAAGATATGCGTAAGCAGGGGTATGTGGTGCTTTTTTGTGCCAGAGCCTCAAAGCTTCTTGGTATCTTGGTGCTATCTGACCCAATAAGACGAGATGTAAAAGATTCTTTAAAGAAATTTAAAGAAGAGGGGTTTACTCTTTTTTGCCTATCGGGTGATAGAAGAATAGCAGTAGTGCAGCTTGTACATTCTTTGGGGTTTGATCGCTTTCAAGCAGAGGCCCAACGTACCCAAAAAGTGTATACGGTGCAAAAGCTGCAAAAAGAAGGCAAAAAGGTGCTCATGATAGGAGACCCTCTAATAGATCTAGAGGCTCTCAATCAAGCCGATGCGGGTGTTGCTTTAGGAACAAAAGGTGATTTACTTGCAGAACATGCCCCGATATCTCTACTTGGAGGCAATTTATCATCTGCCTTGCATTTACTAGCCTTTGGCAAAAAAATAAAAAATATCCTCTTTCAAAACATCACGTTTTCATGCGTCTATATGTTTATTATAGCCTGTTTAACGCTTCTAGAATACCTAGGGCCTACCTACGGCGCCATTTGCACCCTTGTTTCCACCATCATCATAAGTATAAACACCCTCAGGCTTCAATCTATAATAGATAGTCACGATAAAGGAGAAAAATAGTATGTTCCGCTCGTTTTTAATTTTTTGCGCTCTATTTTGTGGGGCATTACAAGCAAAGGAATTTGATCAAGAAGTTCTTGATAAATCTCTCTTACAGCACATTGAAACGCCATTTTTTATACCAAATAGCGCCGTGCAAAATATCCTAAGTGACGTGCCCGAGATGACAGTTGATGATTTACTTTTGTACCTTGTGCCACTTGCTCAGCAGTTTGCGCGCCCTGCCATTTCTGGCTATCATGTGGGTGCTGTTGGCCTAGGTGCTAGCGGCAATATCTACATAGGTGTAAATTTAGAATTTTCAGATTTACCCTCTACTATACATGCAGAGCAGTTTATGGTAGTAAATGCAAGAAACCACCAAGAAATTGCTATTGATACTATTGCACTATCGGCGGCTCCCTGCGGTCACTGTAGGCAGTTTTTGTCAGAAATTGCAAATGCCGGCACTATCCGCATTCTCACGCCAGAAAATGAGCCCACCACGCTTGGAGCCTTGTTGCCACACTCTTTTGGCCCACAAGATTTAGGCCTGCAGGGTGATTTATTATCACAAGCCTCAGCGCCTTTTCCATCTTCACTTGATGTGGTAGAACGAGCAAGAGAAGCGGCTCTTTGCAGCTACGCGCCCTACACAAATAAAATTGCAGGCGTTGCCTTTACAACCTTAGATGGTAACATCTACAGCGGCTCTGTGCTAGAAAATGCCGCCTACAACCCAACTGTACCGCCATTCACAAGCGCCCTAGTAGATTTTGTCACACGCACATCAATTTTGGAAGATGGCGAAGCTGTATTAATGCTCTACAGCCAAATCGACAAAGTAGTGCTCGTAGAGTTTGAAGATGCCAACATCAAGCAAACC
>JAJFUY010000275.1 GCA_021372185.1 Chlamydiales bacterium
ATTTTTAAAATTTATAATTTAAAACTGTCTAATCTATCACGGTTAAAAGAGGACCAAAATGGTCCCCTGAAAAGACACATTCCTCACCCGTTACCTTTCGGTCAGAGTATGGAAGTATCGTTCTTTTGGCACCAAGAATTACACTACTTGCAGCACCCCCTTACAAGTGAAAATCACATTTCGAACTTCGAACCAGAGTGAAGTGGCGGAAGTATTGTTCTTTTGGCCGGGGGGGTGGGGGGCTGGCTCACCACATTACTAAGATTACCGCAATTAACCATCCTCAATTCCCCTACGCCAGCCCATTAGGCATTACTTCCACACAATGCCTAATGCAGGCCCGGCGCTTTTTACTCCACAACCACCTAAAGATCGCATAGGGTTTACACGGCCATCCAAGTGGTTAAAGTCGCCCACAAGCGCTACTGCCTTAGCAGATGGGGCCCACACAGTAAATTTACAACCATCTACACCCTGATGGTGAGCAAGCCTGCCACCCATCTGGCGATGCAGCGCATAGTGCACTCCGCGGCCAAAAAGGTATTGATCAAGCTCTCCAAAACTAGGCCAAAAGGCATAAGGGTCATTTACTAGCTGGCCATTGTGGTGATACACCCGATATTCATTATAGGCCAAATCTTTGGGCGCAAGGTATTCAAAAAGACCCGATTTATGCACCTTTGTAGCTTCAACAATTTTGCCACGCACCTCTAGATGAATGCTGGAGGCATCTGGCCGAAATATACGGATAACCTTGTGGTTTTTATCGTGGGGATGTAGCCCCAAAAGTGCATGTGGGTCATGTCGCGATGTATAGAGTAACTTATCAATCATATTCGAACTTTCTGTATATAGTTGTGTCATAAAACGAGCCTCTTGATATCACAACAGTACATAGGCCTATTGCCAAAAATTATCAAGCACAAACCAAAACAAATCAAATTGGGGAGCAGACTTAGGGTGAAACGAATCGCAGTTATCCATGACATAATTCATTACACTTAGATATAATCGAAATAATTACCCACATTCCTAACGAGAGTATATAACAGTCATGGAACCCACAAAAGCATCTCCTACACTATATTTTCCCCCATCTACTGATGATACAGCAGAAGTTGTGCGCCAAATGGCAGCGTTTTCAGTTGAAGCGCTCCCACCAACAGCTGGCAGTTTGCGTTTAGCTCCCTTTGGGGATGCCTTTTCTCTGAAAACACGAGCGGCGGATTGTATCAGCAAGCAAGTCCTGTCGTTAGTCGATGAAGAATGGACCTACAATCTAGGAAAAAGCAGCTCGTCAGAGCTTCTTCATGTTCACATAATGAAACACATTTTGGAGCACGGTTTTAGAAAGTGGTTTAAATATGATGGACTTGGTATTGCTCGTATGCTTCGTTCCTTTCTGATTGGACGTTTTGAATGCCTTCAAGAAATACAACCGGAGCAAGTGGTTGCACTAATGACACCAGAAATTGAAATGTTATTGGATCCAAAACTTCTGGAAAACCCATCTATGCGTCCAGGCTCTTGGCTCTACGCACGCGATTGTTGGGCTAATCAGTTTACGTTTGAGTTGTGTAGAGGTTTGCCAAACTGTCTTATACCTGCCATTATCAAGACATCGCATGGTAGTAAGATTTATAGTATATTGCTTATTGCTGCGAGAAAGGATGACGATGCCGAACGGCTCAGCCTGTTGCTAGCGCTAGCCAAGCCGCTATATCTTCACATGTTTGCATTTGTTGAGTATATTAATCCAGAGCGAAAAGAAACTGCCCTTGCTTGCGTAAGAGCACTGCTCGGAAACAAAGATTTGGCGCCGGCAAGTATACCGCAAGCCCTCCAAGATGACCATCTCTACAAGGCAGATCATCTTGATGCCTGTCGCGAAATAAGGCAGCTGTTGCTTGATGACACACGCACGACGAGCCAGATGATAACCGGCGCGTTTCTTCAACGAGCGCACAGGTGTCAGGAGGTTCTTGAAAGGCAGCTGCTTACACATCCTAAGGCAAACATCCAGGATCTGCTTATAAAGGCTACGGACTGCACTTATAGTGCCAAGCCTTTTTTTGCGCCTGTGTGGAAGTTGCTTATGAAAGACCCTAGACTTTCGGCTGATATGATACGCGCGGCTCTTTACAGGGCGGTTCAGCAGAACAAATACGCAAACCTGCCGCTGCTTCTAAGAGATCATCGGATAGGATTTGGAACAATCTTAAATGCGCTTGTAACCACCCCAGAAGATAATTATAGATCCTCTGAGAAGTATGCAAACTGTCAGCGCACGCAGGCTGCCATTAAAGCCGAGTTGATTAACAGGTACGTTCTCCCTATGCTTCTCGCTATCGGCTACATAGCACTTTGATGATGCAGCCCAAAGAGTAATTTTCCAAACAGCTCTTCCTATTACTTCCAACATGTAGTTGTGTCATAAAACGAGCCTCGTGATATCACAACAGTACATAGGCCTATTCTACAAATTATCAATTGCAATATTTGGAGTCAGCCTTAAGGGGCTGACCACACAGTTTCAACAACTTTGAATTAGTGCTTTTGCCCAAGATTATTCAGGAACTCTTTTGCCACCTGAAAACCCATGCTAAATACACCAGTAGCTACTGCCTTTGCAGGGGCGCCACGCCCTAGTTGAAATACTTTTTCAACCTTTAAGCCATTTTGCCATAGTGTGAGCGCTGTATTAACAGGATGGCAAAAGGAATAGGAAATTCA
>JAJFUY010000066.1 GCA_021372185.1 Chlamydiales bacterium
AATTACCGCACTCCAAAGCCTTCGGCAAATGTCCAAACTCGAGGCCCCTAGCAACAAGTTGCTAGGGTATTGGAACCAATTACTCTAGAAATGTATTTGAGATTTTGGGATACTTGCTGAATGATGTATACATACGATACAATAGTTGTGGGCGGGGGAGCGGCAGGTTTTTTTGCGGCTGTTACGGCTCAAGGTTTGGGCAGTAAAGTGGCTATTTTAGAGAAAACTCGGCAGCCGTTGGCAAAGGTGAGGATATCGGGTGGTGGGCGCTGTAATGTGACGCACTCTTGTTTTGATCCAGCCCAGCTTGTGCAGCACTATCCGCGGGGAAAAGATGCTCTTCGCGGGCCCTTTACTCGTTTTCAGCCACGAGACACTATCCAGTGGTTTGCAGATCGCGGTGTTCATCTCAAGACAGAAGCTGATGGCAGAATGTTTCCCTACACTGATTCATCCCAAACAATTATTGACTGCCTACAAAATGAAGCTACAAAAACCGGCGTTCACATCTATCTCGAATCTGATGTAGAAAAGATTGAAAAGAGGGACGATGGATTTATAGTCTTTCTTGCTAATAAAAAAATTATGCAGTCTCAAAAGCTTATTTTGGCAACTGGGTCTAACCGTAAAGTATATACTTGGCTTGAAACCTTAGGACATACCATAATTCCGTGTGTTCCGTCTCTTTTTACCTTCAACATTGCCAACTTTACCCATAAAGAAATTGCCGGCGTCAGTGTGCCCAAAGCCCACGTTAAAGTATTAGGCGTTGAGCAAACTGGCCCATTACTTATCACACATTGGGGCTTTAGCGGCCCGGCAGTGCTTAAAACCTCTGCTTGGGGAGCACGATTGCTGTTTGATGCGGGCTATAAAGCCGATGTAACCATCAATTGGCTGGCAGATTTATCTTACGATGCCAAGCAAAAAGCCTTGCTAGATGCAAAGCTAGAGCACCCCAAAAAGCAAATAGCCAGTATCTGCCCATTTTCACTTCCACAAAGTTTATGGAAGGCGATGCTTACTCGTAGTAAGATTGACCCACTCAAGCGTTTTGCAGAGCTTAGTAAACAAGAATTACTAAGCCTATTAGACTGCCTCCATCGCGATGTCTACAAAATTGAAGGCACAACCACCAACAAAGAAGAGTTTGTGACCTGTGGGGGAGTCGCGCTTGACGAAGTAAACTTCAAAACGATGGAAAGTAAAAAAATTCCCGGCCTATACTTTGCCGGCGAAGTATTAGATATCGACGGCGTAACGGGAGGCTTTAACTTCCAAAACGCCTGGACAACAGGCTGGATTGCAGCCCATGCTGTGTAGCGGCAATACAAAAATACATTTTTTACCGCAGAGAAAATACAGAGAGCTCGAGAGAGGAAAAACAAAAATGATCAATTGTATTTTTTTTACTCCGCGCTCTCTGTTTTTTCTCTGCGGTAAAAAATGTTTTTAAGCTCGGTATATATTAAGAATAATTTATGAAATATATTTGGTTGTTTTTAGTTTTAGTTATGCCAATGCAGGCTCATGATTATTTAAAAGACCTTGAAGAGCAAGGGTATTGCGTCATTCCTAAGGTTCTGCCCGCAGATGAGGCTAAAGTGTTGTATAATCGCCTCTGGTATGAGTTTATTGAACAGGCATGGCCAGCATGTAAGCTAGATGATAGAAGTAACTGGAAAGAGGCTTTTCCTATTCACAATAAAGTA
>JAJFUY010000070.1 GCA_021372185.1 Chlamydiales bacterium
TAACAGAATTTGATGCAAGATATTTTAGGTCGTAAGTAAATACCTGTGATTGGTGTACAGAACTATTACCAAAGCTTGAACCATTGGAAAGTTGATCTTGGTACTGATTAACAATGTTGTTAGACCAGTCTCGAAAATCCCGTATAAGGCTATTTTTATCCGCTAATTCATAATCTCGTACAAGATTATTATACTGATTTGTTAGGGTATCATTTGTAACTGACATAATTTACCTATCCTGGATAAGATATTGGTTTTGCACGACGTTGCCGCCAAAATTAATAGAATTTTCTAGAACAGCATGTTCTATTGAAGGAAGGAGTATACCAGAACCAATCTCTTTGGGGAATACTGTAATGATAGCCTCGTCGATTCGGCCGTTTGCATAAAATGATTCTATAAGGCCAGCACCCCCTACTACCCAAAGTTTTTTTACATGCTCGTTCTCTAAGCTTGCTATAAATTGGGGGATATCGTCTGATAAAAACGTGATTTCAGGGTTCTCTGTTTGTAAGGGTGTGTGTGTAAATACATAAGTAGGCTTACCAGGATAGGGCCAATCACCAAAGCTCAAAATCTGCTCATACGTTTTTCTGCCCATTACAAGCGCGTCAACCGTTTGATAGAATGCTCCATAGCCATAGTCTTGGCCATGCGTTTCTTCTAGCGTTTGCGGAAGCCAATCAATACCCCCATTCACATCTGCAATAAATCCATCTTTTGTAGTGGCAATGTAAAGAACAATATGAGTCATAGCATTTCCAGTTGTAAAATGAAGAATATAGCAAAGAAAAATGTAAAATAGAAGGTTTTTTTTCATCTGTACTGTATAAGTATCCTACAGAAGCACTGAGAAATTTTCTACAAAATAAATTTCTTAAAAGTTGAGAATTGGGTATACTTGCGGGTTACATCAATTTGGTATTTATTTATGACTGTTTCTTATCCTTCTATACTATCTCTCTATAATCATTTCCGGTTTGTTGGTGTGGGTGAAGCACAAAAGAGTAAATGGGTAAATACTGATCTTGAGCTGGTTTCAAAGCCTGGGTTTATAAAACGGGTGTTTTTTTCTGATACTGACACAAAAGTTGCCTCTGTTCTTGAGACGATTTCTGCCGAAATTAAAGGAATTAAAAATAAAACTACTAAAGCTTATGCAGAATTTGTTTTGGGTGTGTTGACTATACGCTCTCAAAAGAAAGACCATGATTTTGGCATTTTAAGCCGGATAAATGTGGCGCGATATCTATTGTCTCGCGCAGATAGTAACGACAGCAATTTTATTCCACTTCAGGCGCAATATGAAGGGCTTGAAAGACAGTATTTGCTGGGCGAAGCTATTAAACAAACAGAATTGAAAACACTAATTTCTGCAATAAAAACCCTTCCTATGATGTGCTGGGGCAATTTTTTGCCAGATGTGCTCATGCGAGTATTTGAATACTTGCCCATTATTGATCTGGCAAATGCTGCTAAGGCAAATCGTCACTGGAATGTGTTTGCACAAGAGGCATGGCGGGTAGCCAAACGTGTGCCTAACGTCTATTTACTTTCTTTAGCAAGAAACTATCAGACATTACCTTTACACTATGTTGCCGAAAATCAAAAAGCTATTCAAGCATTTGAAGTAAAATCTTTATCATCGCGAAAAGTGTGCGACCTTTCTCTTTCGGGTACACTTTTTCAGGATGCAGCGAATAAATTTACCTCCGATACAAACATTTGTGTGGTTACTAACAATAACAATCTTATTGTTATAAAAACTGATCCTGCAACAAAAATCCAAACGAAACATGAACTTAAAAATTGTATTGCTAAACCTCATGTGCATGATGGTGAAGTCTATCTAACTTCTCGTAACGTCTATCTTGCTCGTGTTGATGTAACCACAGGTAATCGAGAAGTTCTTTATTCGAAAGTTTCACAAAATGCGCAGTGTGTGTCACTTTATAAATCTAAAGCCTTTTTTGTATTAACAAATAATCATGTAGTTACTGTAGACCTAAAAACCAAAGCTGTCTCGCAAACTGTTGAACCTCTTCAGGGCCATATCTACAGGCGTTTATGCTATGATCGATATATCTACTCTGACCAGCAAACAGATTTACGAGTAAAAAATTTATCAGATCCTGATGCAGTTGATATTACTCTTCCTGAAACTGCTGGCGCTACTGTACTCTCAGCAACTCCTGGACTGGTTGTTGTTATCATTCCAAATACGTTAAAAGTGGCCATTTTTTCTTTGGAATCGGGTGTGAAACTCTTTACTTGTGATTCAGCCCATCTTGTAGCTATGCGTGCTACCATACATATGGGAATGCTCTATTTGGAAAGAGGCGGCTCTACGCTTGAAGTAATTGACCTTTCGACTAAAAAAACACTACGTAAAATACACTTCAAAGAGCCCACACTTTGTCATCCTTACTTAGATAAAATATTTTTTGCTACATATCCTGATTTTGGCTGGGGACCCTATGCCCTACAAGAAATGGCATAAATTGTTGACATTGGTAAGTAGTTAGTATAATATTACACTTATTTCAGGTAATGCGTATGTGTTCTGTAAATATTTTTCCCAAACGAAAGCGTTAGAAGCGCTTTTTCATTCTTTATTACACGTTTTTAATTCTACAGTTTTGGAAAAATATTTATGGAAAGTCAAAATAAAATGGGTTTTTGGGCCGTTACATCGCTTGTAGCTGGTAGCCAAATTGGAACAGGTATATTTCTATTGCCGGCAAGTATGGCAGCCTTTGGTGCAGCCGGTCTTTGTAGCTGGCTTATTACGGCAACGGGCGCTATGCTCCTTGCCTTTGTCTTTGCTGGTCTTTGTTCATCAATCCCTAAAACCGGCGGGCCGCACACCTTTATAGAAACGGCCTTTGGCAAAACATTTGGGTTCTTTTCTGCCTGGACTTACTGGGTCATTTCTTGGCTAAGTACGCCTATGGTGGTGATTTCTGTTGTGAGCTATTTAAGCCCTGTGCTTGGAGAGTTGCACCCCGTTGCAAACTTTGTGCTAGAGGTTTCAATTTTACTCTTTATTACTGGCCTTAATTTGATGGGCGTAAGATCTGCTGGCCGAGTAGAGTTTGTGTTTACTGTACTCAAGCTACTCCCCTTGCTTTTGGTGCCTGTTGCAGGCATATTCTACTTTAATGGCGCGCACTTTGTGCCTTTTAACCCAACAGAACAATCAACTGTCAGCGTGCTAAATGCAGCTGCGCTCTTAACGCTCTGGGGCTTTATTGGCGTAGAATCAGCCACTACCCCGGCAGATTCAGTAGAAAACTCCAAAAAAACCATCCCACGCGCTATTATTACAGGTACACTTCTTGTAGCGCTTGTCTATATTTTTAGTAGCATTGTGATAATGGGCGTAGTGCCTCCTGAGGCTCTGGCTGCCTCTAAAGCGCCCTTTGCCGATGCTGCAGCCATTATCTTTGGTGGAAACTGGTATATTGTGATTTCACTTGCGGCATCTATTGTCTGCTTGGGCACACTTAATGCATGGGTACTTACAAGTGGTCAGATTGCCCTGGGAGCAGCCTCCGATGGTCATTTACCCAATTTTTTCACAACCAAAAATGCACGCGGCGCGCCGAAGTGGGCACTTCTCATTTCATCTCTTGGCATGGTTCCAGTGCTTTTTCTGACTCTCAATAAAAGCCTAATTGAGCAAGTAACCTTCATCATAGACGTATCAGTAACTGCCTTTTTGTTTGTATACGTGATGTCTGTACTCAGCTACCTAAAACTCTTCGCCAAAAAAAGCGCATCATGCCTTGTAATTGGCCTTGGAGCTCTAAGTTTCTGCGGGTGGGCCCTCTACTCCTCAGGCCTACAAATGGTACTATTGGCAAGCTGCATCACCCTCACAGGCCTACCAGTCTACCTCATAAGACACCGCAAACGCCTCAACACCCTCGCACTCCCAGAGTAAATGATTTATCACTCACGCACGAGAGAGTTACTGTTTTGTGTGCCGCAGGTGCACCTGATTCTTAGCCCATAGTGTGGCCCCGAATGGGGCAAACTATGGGAACCCTGGAAAAAAGCACACGCAGCCACGCATGTGGCGGATAAATCAAAATAATGAGTCGCCACTGCCGTGGCTCAGTATAGTAATTTACTCAGGTTCCCACAGTTTGCACCTAAAGGCGCTACTACTTGCGGTCTAATAATAAGGTGCACCTGCGGCGCACAAGTTTGTTAATTTTCTACAGCACAAGTTTGTTCGATCTTACAAATCCCATTTTTGTTACAACTTTATTGGAGGGTGTTGAAGAGGCGAGAAAGTTCTTCCAGTTCTCTTTTTTTCTGGAAGATGAAGCTGAGATCGTCGGTGTTTAGGAGGAACTCTGTGAGCGCTTCGTTAGATTTTGACTGAATTTCGGCTTTTTCGCTTGGGGCGGCGGTGAGCATAAGAAGTTCTCGTATAGTGTTGAGAATGAGTGTTTCTTTGGCGATCTTTTCGTTGAGTGTTGCTAAATCATTTCTGCCTATTCCGAAAAATGAGAAAGTATAGGTGGCCTGCTCTGTTTTTAAGGCCTTAAGTGCCTGTAGATGCTCTTTTATTTCATTGGCACTCTTAGGTAAAAATTGCATTTGTTCATGAAAGCTTCCAAGAACCTTGCGGCAGAGCTCTTTATGGGCTTCTATGGTCTGTGTAGGGTTATTTTTGAGTAGATTTAGGGTGACTGAGTTAAAGTACTGTTCTTTCTCAGCACGAGGAAGTGCTGCCTTCACTTTTTCGTGAGCCTTTTGCATGCTGTGGAGTTGAAATAGTAAAAAAAGGTCACTTGGAACATCATGAGAGAGGTAACTCATGATAGAATCAAAGCTGCAGGTACCCCAAGTTTGTAGGCGGATAGAGTCTTTTAGCGTTTCAGCAACGAATCAATCTGGCGCACCTCTTCTTTAATCGGCACAGCAAGGTGAATACTTTGTGTACCATTCCACCCTTCTGAACACTGGTCAATCTGATGACTAAAAGCCTCCAGCTGAGAACGTATACGCATAAGCCCCCATCTCCATTACCTCCATCATATTAAAATAATGTTTATATGTCAAAAAGATGGGTTATAAGGGATCACTGACCCCCAATTCTGTGTCGAGTAGGCGGTGGAGCTGGCCGATGAGGTAAAATGGCAGGGATCGGAGTTGGTAGTGGACGGGCTCTCCTTGGGTGTCTTTTAGGGAGACTTCGGATAGGGATGGGAGGTTTGAATTGATGCGAACGGCGCTTTTTAGGCCTTTTAGCTTCATGAAGAGGTGCAGTGATTTTAATTTGCCAGAAGATCCAGCTTTTACTTCGATGGGGATAATTTTACTGCCATGCTGGATCACATAGTCTATTTCTGCGCTGGATGTTTTTTCTGTGTTGAGCCAGTAGTAGAGGGAGGGTTCTTGGTAGATAGGGGCAATTGTACGTAAAAGCTGGCCTACCACTTGTTCTGCAATGCCTCCTTTGTTGATAAGGTCTAACTCTTCCACAGAAAGAAGTTCAGTAAGAGATAGGCCGAGATCAGATGAGCTAAGCCCGACATCGAGTAGGATGACTTTGAGGTAGGATTTAAGAAGTTCTGCTCCAAGAGGTACACCATTTGCTGAAGTGGCAGATATTTTAGAGCATATTTTTGCTTTATAAAGAAGGTCTAGGGCGTCTTTAATTACAGGGATGCGTTCATTGGGGTTGACAGCACTGAAGACAAATTTTTCGCCTAAACATCGTGGCACCATTGTGAGTACTTCTTGGAGACGCTGTGGGGGTATTCGGCCGCTATATTTGCCAAAGTCGTCTCGATAGGTGTGAAGGATATCATTGTGCACCTGGCCGACGTCTGAAAAGGAATGTGTGGTGTTCCATGCATTGACTGCAGCTGGCATTCCGCCAACGATAACGAACTCTTTAAATAGCGAGAGAAGCTTTTCGTGTGTAAATGCTGAAATACCATCCTTCCATGTAAAATCTTTTATTTGCGTTAAAAGTTCTTCTTTTTTTTGTGCGAGTAAGTACTCTTCAAAAGAAAGTGGTTCTAGATACATATAGCTTATTCGCCCTACAGGCATGCTAAATTCTTGTGAGCCTAGTACAAACTCTAAAAGCGAGCCTGCGGCAAGTACAGGAAGCTCTGGCATGTCTTCAGCAAACCAACGGAGTTTGGGAAACAATTCTGGCGCTGCCTGGATCTCGTCTATAAAGAGTATAGAGTTAGAGGGGTCAATACTTGTTTCTAAATCTGCCCGAAGTCGCTGAAGGATTACTGCAGGTTCATTGGATGTAAAGGAAGATGCGAGTTTTGGGTATTTTTCGAGATTTATCTCTATGAGTTTTTTGCCTTGCAGCTCGGCAAAATGGCGTACGATCCATGTTTTTCCTACTTGTCTCGCCCCACGAATTACAAGCGGTTTACGGTTTGCGGATGTATGCCATTTTTGTAAAAAATCTAATGCTGTTCTATACATGGTTGGCCCCTCGTCATTACCCTTATTAGACCAAAAAAAGCATTTTTTGTCAAAAACAAGGCCTTCTTTTTACGTCTTTTCGCAAAAAGAAGGCCTTGTTTTTGCGAAAATGTGTAAAAAGACTGGGTTGTTTGGTGGCTAAATCAAAATAATGAGTCGCCACTGCCGTGGCTCAGTATAGTAAATTTACTCAGGTTCCCACAGTTGGCACCTAAAGGCGCTACACTGTGGGCTAAGAATCAGGTGCACCTACGGCGCACAAATTTGTCCTTATTTCACAAAATGTAGGGGCTAAGGTAGCACCTGCGGCGCACAAATTTGTTTTTCATAGTATGGTGGGGTTAAGGTTATACCCCCGGCGCCAAAATTTGTTTTTTCTTATTCTTGTTTTTTACATTTGAGATTTATGGATCTGGGAGGTGGTTTTGGAGGGGGTGTTGGATGTCATCGATGTAGACGCCGGCGTCGTGTAGGGCATTGACGAGGGTGGGTTTTGCCTGCTTGAGTATGGCGGGTATGGCCCACTCTTTGCCTGGGGTGAGGCAGGCGTATGCTAAGGGAGTGTTTTTGTTTGTGTCTTGGGCTAGCATGAACTTTTGTGTAAGGGTTGTGTCATCTAGGGTGTTGATGTGGTCAAAGATGGCGCTACATGCTGGATCTGGGCTGCCTTTTTGGATCAGCTTGTGGATAAATGAGCTCTTGGAGGCCTGTAGGAGTGTCTGGATTCCTGCTTGGTCTAGGCACTGGAAGAAGGTAAGGATAAAATGCGGATTTATTGTTGGTCTATCGATTGCTATATCAAGTGGTGTTTCGCTTACCCTAAGGAGCTTTTCTAAAAGCGGTTTATCGCTTATTGTGAGGAGGCATTTAAGAACTTCTGGGTCGGGGTGAGCACCTCTACAGGCATATTCAAGCGGTGTCCATTTTGTGTTAGTGGTTATTTGCATGAGTGATTCGGCAAGGCCTTGGGTTTTGCAGATTTTTTCTACCAGGGCTTTATGTTTGCCGTCGCATGCAAGGTGTAAAATGTTTAGGCCATACGGTATCTCGCAAGATACGATAGCATCATACAGATGATAGTCGCCCGGAAGGTGCCTTAAGCAATGAAGTAGATCGTTTAACACTTTTTGGCGAGTTTCTGGGGGTGTAGATGAATCTAAATAGGCTTTAAAGCTGGGTATGAGTTTTTCGAACTCACGTACACCTTCACTTTTTGGTGGTTTATATTCATGCAGCTTTGCTAGCTGTAAGAAGCTACAGTACTTACGAAGGCCTCGGTTATTGTAATGATCAATACGCAAGTTTAGCTTTGTAAGTACTGTAGGGTCAGACAGAACCTTTTTGGCTACCTTGGGAGTGTCCAAAAAGTTCTGAAAGATGCTTGTAATAGTCTGAAATTTGTATGGGCCAAAGCCAAAAAAAGCCTGTATCTTGCGACCCCATGAGAGGTTTGCCTTTTTTACAGGTACCAAGATAATCTCGCGCCCCTGATGTTGGCATTCCACTACTTCATCATCTTGTAAAGATGCTATTATGTTGATCGCAGCACTGCTATTTATTTTCATACAAATCACCTATTACTTAAGGAATTGATACATATCCATTCACTGAATTATCGTTGATGGATGTATATACCCCAATCACTGTTTTTTTATACACAGAATTACCTGTAGTAAACAGCTGATTTGGATATCTAATTTCTTCCCAAGAGGCCTTACTCATGTTGCCAGTGGGTTTAAGGTGCTTCTTTTTTACGTGTGCAAAAAAGCCTACTTCTGGTGCTTCATCCCCTAATGCAATAGCCACACCCGTAAGATTAAAGCCGCCTTTGCCATCTGACGTGATGCCATCAAAGTGTGAGGCAATTGCGTGGGTTTTGTCGTTATTGTAATAGTAGGTTCTAAAGTTGCAGAGCTTTTTGTTTTTGCTATCCCAGTCAATTAAATATCCTGTTTCAAAGCCTTCTATGCTATCTACATCAGAAAAGCCGCCGCAGATTGTATAGCAGTGACCGCCATTATGCCAGATGCCATAGGCTGTGATGCTCTTTGCATTGGGGTGTGTGATGTCGTAATAAAGGTCGTTTTTGATGTCGTAGATAAAGGCTTTGCCTTCATCTAGCTGTGTGTCGTAGTTACCAACCACAAAGCCGCCCATAGTGCTATGTGCGATAACATTGAGTACAGGTTCAGCTGATGTGGGAACAAGTGTTCTCCAAGATCCTGTACCATCAAGTGGGCCTTGATATAAACAGCCAAAGGCCGTTGTACCGGCTTCAACAGTTGTGTAGTTACCAACAACTTGGATGTTATTTTTTTTGCCGTTATTAGGGCCGTATAAGTTTGTTTCTGCCACGGTCAAGCCGGGAGATGATGGGTAGTTTAAAATGTAAAACGAACCATCTTGGTTAGGTAGTCTGCCTTTATACATAAATGCAACAACCGGCGATCCACCTGGATACTTATAAAAGCCGCTCATTAACACTTTACTTGGGTCAGATTTTAGTCCACGTAGGCCTGTAAGCAGAGTTTCGCCCCCTTCTGGGCCTGCTGGGTAGTTGAAGGTAAAGTAGGCTCTTTCTGCACTCAGGCTTAAGGTGAAACTTAATGCTAAAAGCATAAGGCGTGTAAAATGTCGGTTCATATCCGTCTCCTCTTTTTTTACACGCCAGAATAGTTGTGCTTCTACATTTACTCAATCAAAAACTTACTCGATATCGTTGATTTGTTTGGAGAAATGCTGGTAGTCTTGTCGGTCTGGCCAAGAGCCGCCCCATTCATATCCGCGTGAGGTAAAGGCTTTATAGCACGCATTGTCAGGTGAATCAGTGATGCCGCCAAAGTACTCTTGTGTGCGGTCTAGAAAAGCTTTTCCGCCTGCTGGTAAAACGCGCTCCCCTTTTACGTATGGGTTTACAAGCGGGTTAATGTCTATGGCTATGCCGTAGCTATGGTTAGAATAGATGCCGGGAGTTGTGGTGTTGGCTCTAAAGCAAAAGCATGAACTGTTGTTTGCGCTCATTGACCTATCATCATCTGCATTATACTGATCTATAAGTTCCATGCGCTCGATCGGGAATTTTTGCTCAAAGAGCTCCTTAAAAATATCCACGAGCTCATCAGCGAGCTTTGCATGCACCACCATGTGGCCAACGCGTACGTAGCCTTCATAGTCCCAGTGGTTCACACTTATGTAGCGTAAATCACTAAGTGGGACGGGGCACTCTTCTTTCCAGGATTTACCTGTCATCTGCTGGCAGATTTCTTGGGGAATTGGCTGGCTCATGCCAAAGAAGGTGTATTGATTCTCAGGTTTTGCGCAAAAGCTGGATAAGAGAAGCGAGCTTGCAAAAAGAGCGGTTACAAAAAGTTTCATTGTTTTAATTGGTTCTTTTGGAGTATTCACAAGAAAAACACTATCAGATAGGGCAAATTATGTCAGCAAGCGATCAGAACATATTTCCAACTGTTATCATCCTTTTAGGTCCTCCAGGATCTGGTAAAGGAACTCAGTCTAAGCGTTTGAATGTTGATTATGGCATTCCTCAAATTTCGACAGGTGATCTTTTTCGTTATAATATGGCTTTGGAAACACCCATTGGATTGCAGGCGCAAGAATTTATTCAAGCGGGTCATTTAGTTCCTGATGAAGTTGTTTTCAAAATGCTTTTTGATCGTGTTTCTCAAGAGGATTGTTCAAAAGGGTACTTGTTAGATGGTTTTCCTAGAACTGTTTCACAAGCGGATTTTTTGTTTAAGCAGTTAGATTCGAATGTGAAGATTCTTGTTGTTCTGTTGGAAGTTCCGGATGAAGAAATTGTTCAAAGAACAGTGGAGAGGTTGGTTTGTCGAGATTGTGGGGCCATATATAATGAAAAGACATGTCCGCCCTTTCGACTAAACATTTGCGATCAATGTCAAGGCGAAGTGTATCGCCGTTCGGATGATGAAGAAAGTGTGATTAGAGAGCGGTTAAATGTTTATCATACTCAAACACAACCCTTGATTAAATATTACAAAGATCGAGATTGTCTGAAAGTTTTTAATGGAAATCAACCCTTGTCACATGTGTACCAAGAATTACGTAGTTTTAT
>JAJFUY010000072.1 GCA_021372185.1 Chlamydiales bacterium
TAACACTATGGGACAAGTTTCAATTATGGGGTTTTTTGAGAATTTAGCCTTTATTAGCCCAATACTTATGCTTATTTTGCTGCCCATTGGCTTTATTGGGAGCGCTTGGGTTACCAATACGGTATTTGACTATCTTAATCGCAATATTGACGATGTAAAGACTGTGGATCAGGTAGGTACATTATTCACGCTTGTGGCACTTTTTAGTGCCTATGCCTATGGTATCTTTAGCCTATTTTCTGAAAATTCGTAGTAACTTAATGAGATTTTAGGGCAAACTAAGGGTTATGAGCCAAAAAAGCATAACCCACCATCTCTTTAGAAACCTTGATCGCATCTGGCGTACTGTCTGGTTTCGTATGACGTATGACCAAAGTTTTTTACGCGCGTCCTCCCTTGCTTTTCAGACGATCTTATCTATAGTGCCGCTTATAGCCGTTATGTTTGGTATAGCCAAAGGCTTTGGCCTAGAGTCTGTACTAGAAGCCGTGCTGCAGGATGAATTCCGCGACCAGCAAGAAGTTATCAACTACTTTATCCAGTTTGGCTACCGTCTACTAGAAGAAACGCGTGGTGGCCTTGTTGCGGGCATTGGTACAATCTTCTTATTTTTTACCATTATGCGCCTCTTTGCGAACGTAGAAAACTCACTAAACTTTATGTGGGGTGTTAAAGAGGGCCGCCCACTTGGCCGTAAAATCTCAGACTATCTAGCACTTATTTTAATTTGCCCGATTTTGATTGTAGCTTCTAGTAGCTTAACGGTATTTATTACAGCAAAGCTTAACCAGATTACAAGTTCTGGCCAGCTGCCAGAGCATATAGGACCGCTTTTAGTCTATGCTATTCCCCTCATTCCCTATTTGATGTCAACGGCACTCTTTACGCTTGTATACATGATTATCCCTTACACGAACGTCAAGCTTACCTCAAGTATCTTTGCTGGGTTTTGTGCCGGCTGCGCTTATCAGATTTTGCAGGCAACGTATATCAGCATACAGATTCAAGTAAGTAATGCAGGCGCCATTTACGGAAGCTTTGCCGCTATCCCGCTTTTTATGATGTGGCTCTATTTAAGCTGGGTTATATTTTTAGTTGGTGCGCAGATCGTGGTGATACACCAAGAGCGTCTATGGGATCCTCGCATTATGGAGCCTTATAGAAATTTAACGCTCTTTGAGCGCCGAATTGCCTATTTATCTATTGTAAAAGCGGCAGTTGATGGCTATATAGCCAGTAAGCCTGTAAGCATACCGCGCCTGTCACATGTTCTAGGCATTCCTGAGCGACTTGTAAATGAATTAGTTGAAGAACTAATTTATGCCAAGATTATCCTTAAAACATCCATTGAAAATTCAGACGATGCGGCCATAATCCCGGCCCAAAGCCCAGAAACCCTCAAAATGTTTGATATACTTCACCAGGTGGAAGGTACCAACGAGCTACCATCCCCCATCATCACCCAATTTGCTGAACTTTTAGAAGCAGCATTTGAAGAGCAGCACCGCTCTCGCACCAATAAATTACTTAAAGATATTTCAATAACCGATTAAAGAGCCTTGACTATTAGCGCATTATATGATAAATTTATCTTTTTTAGAATAATTTATCATATAAAGGAAGGTTTTTATGGCAGGCGATAGTTTTAAAGTTCAGTATGAGAATTGGTCAAAAGATTACCCAATCAGTGCATCTTTTTTAAATACTACATCCTTAGTAGGTACAACTTTTGCATTTAGTTATGCAGTTATGAAAATTTGCAAATTATCACCTCTCTACGCAAAAGTAGAAGTAATTAGTGCAGTTTTTTATGGCACGGTAACAAGTCTCTATAATGTTATTGGCACCAAATACTTCGGATTACAAAAACATGACGTTAAAGCTATGGAAGCTGCGACTATGGCTGTTGTAAGTGCTGTCACCACAACAACACTTGTGGCGATGGGAGTGATAGGCTTTAAAGGCGTCTGCATGCATACTCTTCTTGGAATATGGTCAGTTTCAACATTAGTTAAAGAGTCAATGAACGCAAAAAATCCAGTTAACGCAGCAGTTTAATAACTTTTAATTTGGAGAGTATCTCATGGAACCACTCAGAGAAGTAACAACACCTCCGGCACCCAAGACAGTAGCAAATGCTGTAGCAAATACAGTTTTTTGGGGAGCTTTGACAGGTGGTGCAATGCACCTTATAACAAAAGTTTTTAAGCTTTCACCAATTTATACAGTTGTAACCACAGCTAGTACAGTGGCACAAACTGCTTTTAATGAAGGAGCTGACTTGGTTAGTGAAAAGCAATCTATTGCCAAATATAAAGTGGAGATTGCCAAATCGATTGCAAAGGCTGTGATAAGTACAATTGCTTTCGCTATACTTTTTGGATGCAATCTTATGTCACCTCCAATGGCTGCAATAAGCATAGTTGGCGGAGCAATCATGCTTGGCGTAGAGATTTATGCTGCGCTTAATCCAACGCCCGCGCCCCAAGCAACGGCCTAACTTCAAATTTGCCCTTGCCCTTGCCCGATTTTTTTTGTTTTTCCTTTCCCTGTTTTTTATAAAAATACAAATACAAAATCGGGCACGGGCAAGGGCAAATTTTGCTCTTCACTTTAAAGCTTAAACAGACAATAATCACCTAATTACTCTAGATTAGGTTGTATGTACTATATCGCCCTCAGAATGCTGTTTGGAGACCGTGCCAAATATTTGCTTCTTGTCTGCTCTCTAACATTTGCCTGTCTTCTTATTACACAACAAGCCTCTGTTTTTTGTGGGCTGATGCGCTGGTCTACGGCGATATTACGTAATACTAAAGCTAAAATTTGGGTTGTAGATAGCCGAGTAGAACAGGCTAATGAAACCCAAAGCATGCGCGATATTGAACTGCAGCGCGTACGATCTGTTGAAGGCGTATCGTGGGCTATGCCAATGTCATTTAGCCTCATCCAGGCAAGGCTGCCAAATGGCCGCTTTAAAACTGTGCAGCTTATTGGCTTTGACGATACAACACTTGCTGGCGCGCCCCGTGATATGGTGCAGGGCAGCTTTACGAACCTTGCAGAAACAAATACTGTAGTGATTGATATGCTTGGGGTAGAAAAGCTCTCTGATGGCTATAATAGAGACATTAAAGTTGGCGACAGCTTTGAAATTAACGACCATGAAGCACGTATTGTAGGTGTGTGTAAGGCTGAGCGCTCATTCTTTGGTAACCCTTATGTCTACACCACATATAGCCGCGCGCGTGAAATGCGGCCAAAAGAGCGACGCGTGCTAAGCTACATACTTACAGAGCCCATGCCGGGCACCAACCCTATAGAAATAGCACGCCGAATTGAGGCACAAACAGGCCTAAAGGCCTACACAGAAAATGAATTTGCCTACTCTACTATCGTCTGGTTTTTTAAAAACACCGGTATTCCTATTTCTTTTGGTACAACAGTTTTACTTGGCTTTATGGTAGGCGTGGCAGTAGCGGGTCAGACCTTTTATTCTTTCATCCTAGAAAATTTGCCGCACTTTGGCGCTATGAAGGCCATGGGCATAAGCGACCGCATGCTCATGAAGATGCTTGCTGTGCAAGGGGCTGCTGTCGGCTTTACAGGCTATGGCATAGGCCTTGGCCTAGCAGCTATTTTTGGCTATGCTGTTATGCCTAAAGGCAATCCCCCATTTTACTTGCCAGAAGAGCTCATCATTCTTGCCTTTATTGCGATACTCTTTATCACCGTATTTTCTGTGATCTTAGGTATACGCAAAATTAACTCTGTAGACCCAGCACAGGTGTTCCGTGGATAGAAAAGTCTGTGTAAAAGTACAAAACGTGTCAAAGACCTTTGGGCAAGGCGATGACATGGTGCACGCCCTAAAAGATGCCAGCCTTGAGGTATA
>JAJFUY010000345.1 GCA_021372185.1 Chlamydiales bacterium
CGGCTGAGGGCGATTGAATCACTCTATTGAATCGCCCTCAGCCGGGCTCCATGGACTTTCTAACATCACCCACCGTTCCCTTCGGTCACGGTGGGCTTCACTCAGTCGCCCTAAAATCGGGCTCTAATGCAGCACCGAACAGCATTTTTAAGGACAAAACTTGCAACAAATACATGTTGTGAAAAACAGGTTAAATCAACAGCCTAGGCCGGGCCCAATGGTGTCAACTTAAGGAAAGTTCCTCTTAATCTTTATCTTAATCTTGATCTTACTCTATTGAAAAAGAACAGATTAGGATTAAGATCAAGATTAAGATTAAGAGTGAAATTTCTTAAGTTGACACCATTGGCCCCGACCCCTTTCATCCCAGATAGCTTATGAGCGCCGATAGTATCAATTTAAAGACTTTTCGGACTTTTAGGCAGCAGGAGCGCCTCTTCTTGGCATTGGTGTGGGCTTTTTTACAGGACGCTGTTGTCTCTCAGCCGCTTTTTGAGCCGCTTGCGCCTGTTGGTTTGGAACCGGCTTTCTTTTGCATCCACAGCCGGTGGCAGTTACTGTTGACGTAATTGCCACTGCAGCAATCGCTAACAATACACAAATGTTTTTCATACTTTTCTCCTAGTTACAATGTTTAAACAAGACTTGTATTTGGATATAGCCTTTTACCAAATTTAAAGATACCCTAAAAAATAGCCATCAACTAATGTCAGGGTCAAATTGTTGCCATAGCTTTGTTTGCGAGGAAACTATGTCGAGTGTTGTTGAGAGTAATAGCGAGAATCATGCTCTTCTTTCTGTGGTTTGCGATCAAGAGGAGCCTTCATTGGATCTTTTTGTAGAGCCTCCGGTAAACAAACGGGTTGAAGCATGTAAAGAGGCGCTCTACAGTACATTCTTGGGCAGTGCTTGGGGGCTCGTCACTGGCTTGCCGATTGCACTTCTTGCCTATGCAAATGGCAGCGTGCCCGAATGTTTGGCAGTAGCCGCTGTGGCAGATACAGTTGGCGGTGCCGTCGGTGCTCTATTTGGAACTATAGTAGAGAACAGTGTTGGAACCAATAAAAAATCACGTGTTATCAGCGCACTTATAGCAGGATATGGCGCCGCGGCAGCGGGACTCTCTATTTATAACGCTACAATGTGTGGAGTGGCAAAAACTCCACCCGTATGGTCTCAAGTTGTGGTTGGACTACCTTTAGTGTGTACCGGCGCTTTTGCTAGCGGCTGCATGAGTCCGCGATTGGGGCGACACCTAAGCGGCTTTCTGGCAAGTGCAGGAACTGGCTGCATGACAGGTGTAAGTGTTGCTAAGGTACTGAGCATAGTCCTGCCTCAAGTGGGCCCCAAAGCTAGCCCCATGCTAGGCCTACTCGGCGTACAAGGCATGCTAGGCTACACAATCGCCTCAGATAAGTATAAGAAAGGAAAAAATTAATAAAGAGAACCGCCAACATAGTTCATGAGATCTAGAGTGATGTAGGTGGCTTCTTGTTCTTGGAGTTCTTTTAGTACTTTTTGGGCCTGTTCTGGGGTGAGCAAGACCACTTTTTCAACTTTGCCTTTGCCTTCTATTATCTGAAGTTTGTTGTTGAGGAGGTTTTGGTAGCTTCTGTTGTTTTTGATGCGCTCTTTACTCCTTGCGGCGAGCATCGGAATCCACTTACGGTATACTTCTGTTTGCTGCTGGATGTAGGGGCGATAGCGGCGCTGATACAAAAGTCTTTCAAAAATAGAGACATCTCTTAATGAGTCAATAAACGAAGGAGCAATAAAATCTGGGTTAAAGGCTCCTTTTTCAAATGCCTCGCCTATTTTATTTTCGCCAACAACTCCAGGTACTATGATATCAGCTTGCACACCCTCTTTTTGTATAGAGTGCCCTGACACGCTATAGTAGCTACCTATAGTGATTTGTTTTGTATCAGTAGTGTGCTGAATAGTGCCCTTACCGTATGATGCAGGGTCGCCTGCAATCACTGCTACGCCATAGTCTTTTAGGCACTGGGCTACAATTTCAGCAGCAGATGCTGTCTCTTTTGAGATAAGCACTACTAGGGGACCTGCATAAAGCGCGGCAGGATCAAGATCTCGATAGTAGTGAAGTCCGCCTCTTGCATCTTTTGCCACTACAATTACGCCGGTTTTAATAAATAGCCCCGCCACGCGTACTGCCTGCTCAAGAAGGCCGCCCGGATTATCACGCAAGTCAAAAATAAGGCCTTTAATTGTGCCTTTAGCTTTTAACTCTTCAAAGGCCCGGCGCATATCTATCTCACTTGAAACACCTTTGTCATTCATATAAAAACCATGAAGAGCAATAAACCCAAGTATGCCTCCAGGAACCGGCTGAAAGCGCGTTTCCACCCTCCCCTCTTGAATAGTAAGCTGTTTTCTGGTTAAAAAAACTGTGTAGATTTCATTCTGTTTATTTTTCATGGTCATGTTGACTGTGGTATCAACCTTGCCCTGCAGTTGCTCTAAAAGGCTATCAAAAGACATACCAGCTACCGCGTGAGAGTTTATCCCCACAATTTCATCCCCCACTTGCACTTTACCACTTTCTTCTGCACTTCCGCCTTTGGCGACACTAGTCACCACAAAGCCATTGCCCAGTTCTTGAAAGCTAATACCCACGCCAACATATTCCTTCTTTAAAAAAGCAGCCATATTTTTGGCTTGCTGGGGCGTCAGGTATTGGGAGTGAACATCTAAGCTTTTTGTAAATGCCTGTAGTACTCGAAGCGCAAAAAGTGATTTTTTTTGTGCCTCATCTAGTGGTTTTCCCTCTTTGTTTAAATAGAGATAGTCATTTTCATGCTGCTCTAAAAAGTATTCAGCATCGCGTGTTGCGTCTGTAAAAGAAATGGGCTTATGAAGGCTTTTGAGGTTATCTACATTAGCAATAATGAGATCGGCTAAGTAGATAGCAAACCAGGTTTCTAGCTGCTGCTCGCTTTGAGCAAACAGGTTGATGTCGCCAATTTCATTTTGATTAATTACTGGCAGAGATTCTTTGGCAATTTTTTTTACGCCCTCTTCATCTACTTCTAGGCTAGCACGTATCTTGCGCATCTTTTTAATAGAGGCTTGTATCACTAGATCTAGTCTATCAAAGCCTGAATAGTCTTCTTTATTAAAATTTTCTACCTGATTTTCTTGTGCTTCTTTTGACATTTGCAAAAAGGGCGCAACATCACTTGCTGCAAGATAGACATGATGCGGGTCAAACTGGTTGATGTAGTTAGCAAAGGCTCGCTGCATGACTTCTGGAGACATCTTTTTTTGTGTCAGATGAACCCTGAAAACTTCTTTCATCTGCGTATTGATATCAGAAAGCGTAAGATGATCTTCTTGAGCAAAGATAGGTGCAGATACAATGAGTAGCAAAAAGCGTAAGCACCAAAACATAAGACACCAATATTTCCTTACAACTATCATTTTTAAAGCGGTTGTGTCAACCGGAAGATAGATTTATATCGGTCTGTTTTGTATTCTTACACAAGAAAGATAAAGGAGGAATTTATGATAGCTGGACTTTATTATCTTGGATGTGCTGTTGCAAAACCTGTACTTTACTTCTATGCAGCTAAAACAATCACGCAAGCAGCTACAAGAAATCGTGACACAGAAGCTGTATTTAACGAGACTTATAGAAGATTTACACAGCTAAAAGATCATAGTTTAACAAAGCTTGTAAACGAAGTACTACAAAATTACGCGCCTAAATCTCAAGCTACTAATATAGTAGGCGGCGGTACTTCAGTATCCTCAAAATGTCTTTATCAAAAAATCAAAACCGAAAAATCTCCTGATAAGCTCTATACTCCCATTGAAACATACCTAAAAAACCCTGATAATAATGGAAAAAAGCTGTACTGCGTGATAAAAAGTTACATTTATCGCAACACTCATTGAGAAAAAAGGGTTCTTGTTAAAAAAAGATTAAGATCGAGATTAAGACAAGAAAAGGATGGAGGGGGTGGGATTCGAACCCACGGTACAATTTCTTGCACACACGCTTTCCAAGCGGGCTCCTTAAGCCACTCGGACACCCCTCCATGTGAGTAGGCCAAAGAGTCTATAGGAACATCCAAAAAATTGCCAGTTTGAAATCTATCATCTTGGATGGTATGCTACTTTTTCTTCGAGGTAGATAGATGAAATGTAGCCTTTTAAAATTTTTGATATTTCTTATTTTTCCTGTCTTACTACAGGCAGATGCGGCGCTTGTCAGCATGGCGCCTTATGTGCAGATGGTAAAAGACCTCACCTCAGATAAAGTTCAAGTCGAGCTGTTAGTACCTGCAGGCTTTAGTGCACACACCTACGAGCCCACCCCAAAGCAAATTCTAAATGCCTCAAGTGCCTCAATCTGGTTTACAGTGGGAGAACAATTTGAAGCACGCGTACAGGCTGCCTTACAGTCAGATAACCCCAAGCTCGTGGTGGTAGATTTACGACAAGGGCTATCTCTTATGAATGGCCATGAACATCAAGATGAAAATGGCCACACACACACCTGTGGATCAGGCGCTGACACGCACATATGGATGAGCCCAAAGATGATGCAGGTACAAGTAGCTCTGATGGCAAAAAATTTGAGTGCAGTCTTTCCAAAGTTAGCGGACACTATCGAAAAAAACAAAATTACCCTCTTAGAGAAACTGGATACGCTCGATAAAGAACTTCACACACTATTAGATAGCCATAAAGGCCAAATTATTTATGTGTCACACCCGGCTTATGGTTACTTTTGTCGCGAGTATGGCCTCACAGAAAAATCCATAGAATTTGAAGGCAAAGACCCCACCCCAAAACACCTCTACAACCTAATTGTAGACGCCAAAGCCGATCACATCAAAACCATCTTTATCCAGCAACAGTATAGCACAAAAGCCGCAGAGCTTGTAGCTCACGAGATTGGCGCCAAAACTGTCATGCTTGACCCCTATTCAGAAAACTACTTTGCAAGCATGCGCCAGATTGCCAAAAGCTTTGCGGAGGCAGGATGAAAAAAAAGGCCATACAGGTTCAAGATGTATCCTTTGGCTATACCAGTGATACTACCGTCTTAAAAAATGTGTCTTTTGATGTTGAAGAAGGTGAATTTGTAGGCCTCATTGGCCCAAATGGCGGAGGCAAAACCACTCTCTTAAAGCTACTGCTCGGCTTTATTAAGCCCACAAGTGGGACAATTCACATCTTTTCAAAATCCCCTACAGACTATCCAAACGGCATTGGCTATGTGCCACAGGTGCTACACTACGACCGCACATTTCCTATTTCTGTACTCGATTTAGTTCTTGAAGGAAGGCTCTCTCACTTAAGCTGGCTTGGAAGATACTCTAAACGCGATAAAGATTTGGCCTATCATGCCCTAGAACAAGTAGGCCTTACAGATTTTTGCCATAGAAGCTTTGGTACGCTCTCAGGTGGCCAAGCCAAAAGAGCGCTTATTGCCCGTGCTCTTGCTACAGAACCTAAAGTGCTGTTACTTGATGAGCCTCTTGCAGCCGTTGACGTACAGGCAGAAGCTGACTTTTACCAAATTATGCACAAGATCCGCGAAAACCTTACGATCATGATGGTCACACATGATATACAGGCTATTATCCAGCAGGTAAGACGCGTACTTTGCGTACAAGGCGGCGTACTCAGTTTAGAGCCAGGTCAAGTGTGTGAACACTTTGCGCTTGGGCTCTATCACTTCCCACTTATCAATGCTCCAGAACAGCACTTTGCAAAAACAAATTTTCAATTTGACAAACGATCATGAATAGCTTTTTTGAAGCAGTCCTTTCTAACCACCTTCTGTTATATGCACTATTAGCTGGCCTTGTAGCCTCTATTGTGGGTGGTATTATTGGCCCATATGTAGTGGTAAAACGCATTGCCTTTATAAGCGGTAGCATCTCACACTCTTTTTTGGCAGGTCTTGGTTTTTTCTTATGGCTCGAGCGCGTACAGCAGATAAGCTTTGCCTCCCCTTTTCAAGGTGCTCTTATAGCCGGTGTGGTATCTGCCCTTCTTATCGGCTGGATACACCTCAAATACCGCCAGAGAGAAGACGCTGTTATTGCCGCCGTTTGGTCTGTAGGCATGGCAATTGGTATTTTGTTTATGTCACAAACCCCAGGCTATAATGTAGAGCTTACAAACTTTTTAGTGGGTAACCTTTTGTGGGTATCAGAGCGCGATTTAGCCTTTTTGTGCATTCTTGATGTAGCGGTTATTATTACCTGCTACGTCCTTCACCACAGGCTTTTAGCCATCTGTTTTGATGAAGACCAAGCACGTCTGCAGGGTTTGGCCGTTAACCGCCTCTATCTACTTTTATTATCGCTCATAGCAATCACAGTGGTCCTACTCATGCAAGTTGTGGGGATAATTTTGGTGATGACCATGCTCACTCTTCCGGCAACAATTGCCAACCTCTACACAAACAAGCTTTCTACCATGATGGGATTAAGCATTGTGTTTAGTATGGCTTTTTGCTTTATCGGGATGTTTGCATCATTTCATCTAGACTGGCCAGCTGGGGCAACAATTGCCTTAGTGGCAGGTATAACGTACGCACTTTGCCTTCTGACAAATAAAAAAGGCTCCAAATAAATTTGGAGCCACTTTTGGAAAGAGTGGGATTCGAACCCACGGTACCCTCACGGGTACACATCCTTAGCAGGGATGCGCTATCGGCCACTCAGCCATCTTTCCGGAATAAATGAGAGCACAATACTACCCTGACTCAAACCTTTTTCTCAAGCCCCATTTTGATTTTATTTTGTTTTTGTATTCCTCTGCGACCTCTGTAGCTCTCTCTGCGGTAAAAATTAAAATCACACGCTTTTACCTAAAAAAGATATTGATGCTTTTTTAATACATTTTTCACCGCAGAGAGAGCTACAGAGTCGCAGAGGAATACAAAACAAGAAAATAAATCTCTCTTTGCCGTAATCGGGGAAAAAGGGTACACTTTTGGCTATGAGCGAGATCACACACAAAGTAAGAGTTCCCCCAAATTCTAAAGAATCTGAAATGATGGTTTTAGGTTGCATGCTCACAAGCATCAATAGCCTAAACATTGCAGCAGATGCTCTTGACGAGCAAGACTATTACTATACTGAACACAAAATCATCTTCCAGTCACTTAAAAGCGCCTACCGCAACGACAAGCCAGCAGACGTTCACCTCATTGCTGAAGACCTAAAAAGACAAAATAAGCTCTCTAGTGTTGGCGGTGTTGTCTACCTTACTACTTTAGCTCAGTACGCAGGAACCTCTGCCTACATCGAAGAATACGTTGATATCGTCAAAAATAAAGCGCTTTTACGCCGCATTATTTTGGCCGCTCAAGAGATTGAAAAACAAGCCCTAGAAGACCCAGAAGATGTACGCGTCTGTTTAGATGATGCGCAAGCCAGCTTCTTTCAGATTGGCCAGCAGACAAATACAAAAGATGGCGTGTTAGTAAGTGAAATTTTGTCAGGTGTGCAGGGACAAGCAAAGCTACCCTTCTTAAAAGAACTTCAAGAAAGGCAAGAAAAGTTCTTAGAACGAGGTGCAGATGACCCTGGCATAACGGGCGTTCCTACTCACTACACAGACCTTGACCGTATGATCAATGGTCTTGGTAACTCTCACCTACTTATCCTAGCCGCTCGTCCTGCCATGGGTAAAACGGCTTTAGCACTAAACCTTGCTGAACAAGTCTGCTTTAAAAATAAAATGGCAGTCGGCATTTTCTCACTTGAAATGACTGCAGAACAGCTTGTACACCGTCTTGTCTGCTCTCAATCAGAAGTAGAATCTGATAAAATCCGCACAGGCTCACTTACCCACGATGAATTTCACCGCGTAGTAGATGCCGTAAGCGCCATGCAAGAGCACGTCATGGTTATTGACGACCAGCCAGGACTTAAAATTACTGATCTTCGGGCCCGTGCTCGTCGCATGAAAGAAAATTATGATATCAAGCTACTTATCATTGACTACCTCCAGCTTATTTCTGGTAGCTCTACAGCTCGAAATTCTGATAACCGCGTAAACGAAATTTCAGAAATTTCTCGTATGCTCAAAAACTTAGCGCGCGAACTTGACGTACCTGTAGTATGCCTATCACAGCTTTCTCGTAAGGTTGAAGAGCGTACTGGCCATAGGCCGCAGATGTCAGACTTAAGAGAATCTGGCTCTATCGAGCAGGATGCTGACATTATTATGCTGCTCCTTCGCCGTGAATACTATGACCCTAATGATAAACCCGGCCAAGCTGAGCTTATCGTTGCCAAAAACCGTCATGGCGGCGTGGGTAGCGTTACACTCACCTTCCGTAAAGAAATTGGCCAGTTTGCCAACTACGTTCCAGTAGCTTATCAATCGCACGATTCATCACCTGATGACGAAGAAGATGCATTTCGTCCTTTCTCCTCTGTACGATAATACCCTTCATCGCTAGAATCAAAAGCTATAATAATTTCTGGCGAGGCTATCATGGAAGTATTACGAGTAACCGGTGGCAAACCCCTCAGAGGGCAAGTAAGGGCATCTGGCGCAAAAAATGCGATGACAAAACTGCTTGTAGCGTCGCTCATATCTGATAAAAAATGTACCTTCCACAATGTTCCAAACATTGGTGACGTAGAAATTACGCTTGCTATGTGTAAAGAAATAGGCATGGAAGCCTCCTGGGATAAAGATTCTCGCGTTTTAGTAGTTCAGACCAAGGAATTAAAAACCACATACGTCCCACAGCGCTTCTCAGGGTCTAATCGTATCCCTATTTTAATGATTGGCGCGCTTTTATCAAGAAGTGATCAGGACATAATCGTGCCCACAGTAGGTGGTGATCGCATTGGTGCTCGCCCCGTTAACTTCCACACAGAAGCCCTAGAAAAACTTGGCGCAGAAATTGAATACCGCCAGATGAAAAAAGAAGGCGCCTACTTTGCCTATGCCCCACATGGCCTTAAGGGTAGCATTATCACCCTTCCATACCCATCTGTGGGCGCTACAGAAAACACAATACTGGCAGGCGTTACAGCACGCGGCACCACCGTTATTAAAAACGCGGCAAATGAACCAGAAGTTGTAGAGCTCATTTTGTTCTTACAAAAGTTAGGAGCTATTATCACTTTAGATACCGACCGCACAATACGCATTCAGGGCACACGGCACTTCCACGAGGTAGAACACCATGTGATGACAGACCGCATAGAGGCAGCCTCCTTTGGCATGGCAGCTATCGCTACAAAGGGACGCGTGCTTGTTGAAGGTGCAGATCACCGCCATATGATCACATTCTTAAATAAACTGCGCGAAATTGGCGGCGGCTTTGCCGTTAAAGGTACTGGCATAGAATTTTTCTGGGATAGCGCCCTTCATGGTGGCCTCCACCTAGAAACTGATGTTCACCCAGGCTTTATGACAGACTGGCA
>JAJFUY010000073.1 GCA_021372185.1 Chlamydiales bacterium
AGTAATTGTGGCGGCAAAAAATGCGAATATTGACGTGTTTTGTGATGTCGAACTTGCCTTTCGTACTATTGCCAAACGCCATATTCATGCAGTTGGCATTACGGGGTCAAATGGTAAAACAACCACTACCAGCCTTACCTGTCATATGCTTTTAGCTTCTGGAATCTCGGCCAGTGCTGTGGGCAATATTGGCAATCCAATCCTTACTGAAGTAGAAACTACCAATGATACGCTTGTTATTGAATTGAGCTCTTTTCAGCTTGAAACTATGACTACAAAGGCATTAGATGCCGCCTGCATTTTAAACATCACGCCAAATCACCTAGACCGTCATGGCACGATGGAAGAGTACACAAAGGCAAAAATGCAGATTGCAGAAGTGTTAAAGCCAGAAGGTGAGTTTTGGGTGCAGCAGCAATTTGCCACCACAAAAAAGGCCCTTAGGTTTGGTTTTGAGAAAGATTGTGATTTGTACACCGATGGTGTAAAAGTATTTCGCTTTGGCAAGTATGAGTCAGATTTACCCCAAGAGCTGCAGCATAGTAAGTCACACAACGTAGAAAATTACCTAGCAGCCTATGCCCTGGCGCGTTTTTATGGGGCGGATGCAGTAAAGTGTATGCAGTCGTACAGCACCTTCAATAAGCCAAAGCATCGCCTCCAGTTTATAAGAACCCATAATGGCATACACTACTATGATGACAGCAAAGCCACAAGCATTGATGCCGTCTTACGAGCTGTCGAGTCTATTACAAACCCGATTGTGCTTATAGCTGGCGGTGTACATAAGGGCTACCCCTACGGGGCCTGGCAAAAGGCCTTTACAGGCAAAGTAAAGGCGTGTGTATTGATTGGTCAAGCTGCAGATATCATTGAGCGCGATTTAGAGCAGTGTGTACCTGTGATTCGTGCTGGTAGCTTCGAAGATGCGGTGGTGAAGGCTCTAGAGTGTGCCGTAGCACAAGATGCGGTTGTATTATCCCCCGGTTGCGCAAGCTACGACATGTTTACATCGTTTGAAGAGCGCGGTAATAAGTTTCAGCAGATTGTTAACAACCTTCCCTAAACAAAGTTCCTAGTATCAAAGGCCATTAAGTGGCGAAGTTTCCTTGCCTTTGCCCGTTTTGTATTTGTCTTAGAGCCCGCCAGGGCGACTGAGCGAAGCCCACTGTGACCAAAGGGAACGGTGGGGAAAAACGAGTATAATGATGGAGCCCGGCTGAGGGCGATTCAATCTCGTGATTCAATCGCCCTCAGCCGGGCTCCAGGGAACTCGATACCTATTCCCACCGTTCCCTTCGGTCACGGTGGGCTTCGCTCAGTCGTCCTGAAGGACTCTTAAAACAAAATTGGGCAGGGGTAGTGTTGTCAAGATGCTTTTCTTATCTTATTCTTAGTCTTGGTCTTATTCTTATTCTGTTTTTAAGTACGTGAGTAAATACAGAATAAGAATAAGATCAAGAATAAGAATAAGAAGAAGATGGGGACAAAAAAGAAAGGGCCGCCAGAGTAAACCCTGGCAGCCCTTTCTTATGTAGGTTGCTATAGGACTAGTAACGGTCTCTACGGCCAGCTCCACCACCACCACGGCGATCGTCTCTGAAGCCACCGCCACTACGCATACCGCCGCCAGTACGCTCTTCGCGTGGTCTAGCTTCGTTAACTGTAAGTGGGCGACCATCAAATTCTTGGCCGTTGAGTGCATCAATTGCAGCTTGCGCTTCAGAGTCTGAGCTCATTTCAACAAAGCCGAAGCCTTTTGAACGACCAGTGTCTCTATCTACGATAACTTGAGCTGATACAACTGTACCATATTGAGCGAACAAATTACGTAGTTCGTCTTCTGTTGTACGGTGCGGTAAATTGCCGACGTATAATTTTTTTGCCACGGAAAGTCTCCTGTTGATGACTAAATTTGCAACCTAAGAATCGAGAAATACTGGGAGACAAAACCTATTATCACCACTAAATTAATCTACCATCCTAGGAACGAAACCATTATGTACCAAATCCCTATTTATAACAGCAAAAAATGCACATTCTTCAAAAATAAATAAAAAAAGTTCCTAAAAATTTACAGCACCCCAGTCGGGAATGCCTTCTGGTGGGATTTTGATTTACTGAAATAAAATAAATCGTTTGCGTTCGCTTTATTTAGTTCAAATTTAAGTTAATACAACTTTGTTGGAAGCATTTTTTTTCTGAAAAAAATCGAATTGGAAATAGTTGATAATGAGTACTTTATAAAGCATTTGCCTAGGCCTTTCTCTTAAAAAAATAAAAAATTGATAGCTTTTTGTTCATAACTGGTTGCGTATTAACATCTTTTTAAAGTATCTTACGAGTAGATTCACTAATCACATGGACTTTGAAATGCAGCTTTCGATGGCAGGCATACATCCCGACTTTGCACAAGATAAAAAGCCCTCACACAAGGCTGTGGGTGTTAGCCGTAAAGATACCATCATTATTGCTATGCTTGTCAATATCGCGCTTCTTGCTGTGTTGTTTGCTACAGCTAGCCGTCAGCCATCAATTATTGCTCCTGCTAAGGTTGAACCCATTGTAGCACAGTTGGAAACTGTATCTCATGTATCCGAACTCGCTCAAAACATACCTGTAGTTAAAACTAAAGAGCCGGTAGATGAAATCGACGAAATCCTAAAAAGCTACGCCCTACAAAATACAAAAAATGCTCCAGTTACTGCAAAACCTGTTCAGGAAGTAGTCAAAGAGACTCAAGTCGCTCCTATTACAAGCAATAAAAGCTCATTTATAGAAGTAAAAGTAAAAAAAGGCGATGTGCTTTCACGTATTGCTAGACAGCATAATGTAAAAGTAGAAGAGATTATCGTTTTAAATGGCCTTGAAAGCGCGCACGTCAAAGTTGGCCAAGTGCTGAAGGT
>JAJFUY010000077.1 GCA_021372185.1 Chlamydiales bacterium
ATAAAACGATGATTTTAAGCCAGTTTGCCGGCCACTTTAGTGGCTTTAGCTCGCCCCCCCGAGCACATACTCGTGCGAGTAGGGCTCGGGGGCGAGCCGGCAAACTGGCTTAAAAGGGCGTTTTTGCTAAAGCGCCCCGAGTTTTGCAAGAGGCTCTCAAGATTGAGAATAAGATTAGCTTGTTAGTTAGCGTTTATGTGTGTTGTGGTGGGGCGACCGTTGTGGGTGATGCAGCTTTGTAGTGTGGTAAGGTGGGAGTAGACGGTGAGTTTTTTCTTGGCGCGGGTGATGGCGGTGTAGAGCATTTTGCGGCCGAAGCGTTCTGAGCCTTCTGGTAACAGGAGGATGACGTGGCCAAATTCACTTCCTTGGCTTTTATGCACGGATAGGCAGTAGGCAGTTTCATATGAGGAGAGGAGAATTTTGGGGATGGCTTTTAAGGTTTTTGTTTCTTCAAAATCTTCAAAGTAGGCAAGGTCATTTGATATCACGCCTACTTGGCCATTGGTGAGGCCTAGTGTGTAGTCATTTTTAGTAATGATGATTGGTTCAAAAAGTGTACGCACTGCCTCGGTAAGACGCTTATTGATAGCAAGGGTACCGTAGGGACCCGCTCGTTGTGGGCAGAGAAGTCTTGTATCAAGTAGAGATGCAAAAAATGACTCTACTGTCATATTGGACTTAGAGTAAAGCTGCTTTACATGTGCCTCAACAGCAAAGTCCGCCGCATGCCAGGCAAGAACATCGGGATTACTTTGTAAAATTTCAAGAGCGATCGCTGCTTTGCCCGTCTTTACAGCTGCTGCCAGATCAATGATTGCGTGATTTTCTTGGCGTTTTGTTGTAACGAGCTCTCCGGCCATATTATTTCTATTTTTTTCATCTATCAAGGCAACAAATGGCTCACCAGGCTCTACTGGTGGTAACTGAAACGGATCCCCTAAAAATACTATACGCGCACGATCATTTACAGCCGCCATAAGCTTGTTAAAGAGGCTTATGTCAATCATAGAACTTTCATCTACTAACACGAGGTCGTAGGCAAGTGATACTTTTTTGGCGCTTTTTTGAATACGCTTTAAGCCTAATAAGGAGTGGAGCGTTTTTGCTTCAAGCTTGGCGCCAGGGCTTGAGCGCTTAATGCTTTCATGCAAATTGGCAGCAGCTTTACCAGTAGGTGCCGCAAGGACAATTCTTGCATCTGGGTGCTGCTCCAAAAACAGCTTTACAAGCCAGCCTGCAGTATAGGTCTTACCAGTGCCTGGGCCGCCCCAAATGCATGAAACGCTCGTATTGGCAGCTTCTACAATAGCCGCAGCCTGTTCAGGAAGTACTCTATTTTGGGTTTGAAGATCAGTTACTCGTTGTTGCAAGCGGGCTAAATCGATAAGTAAATCTGGAGATCGCGTTTGAAACAGGGTAATTTTTTGGACAAAATCTTGAGATAATTTAAAGGCTGAAGCAAGAGCTATTGTATTATGATTAATCACCACATAAGGCGATTGTATTGTTTTGGCTGTGAGATAGCCATTAAAGGCCGCTTGTAAAATAGGCTCTTCAAAATCAAGAGCTGGCACAAGCCTATCGTTAGAACTTGTTACAAAAAGACTTCCTTGTCTGAAACTTGCTGCAAGGTAGCAGTAAAACAGTAATAGGTCATCGCTTGCACCCTTAACTGATTTATAGATAAAGGAGCCGGCTTGATAGTCGATGGGAGAAAAAATATCTTTATCTAGCATGCACGAGGTCCTCACTTGGTGCTAAGAATAATACACCTTCATTACTTGGCAGACCTCTTAAAAATACAAAGAAAAAGCCACCAAAATCATCAGATGATTTTCCTAGATGCCGACAAAATGCCGCACTATAAATTTTAGCCTGCAGACTATAGCTATGCGCTTCTACTTCGGCCTGTAAAGCAGCTTTACAGTAGCTTTCTAAAAGATTTGACTTCCAATCAAGAAGATAGAATTTCTTGTTATATTCAAAATAAAGATCTATTGATCCGCGTATAAATCGAGATTCCTTTTCACACACATAAAATGGTACCTCGCAACGCATAAAAGTTGCATTTTGCAAATTGATATTTCCTAGCTGAAGGGTACTTGCTCTTTGTAAAATATCAAATACCTCAAGAGTGTGCTCTTCAAACAATGTTGCTTCAAGGCGCTTCTCTATACTCATGACATCGAGTGCCAGCTCTTTTTGCATAACCTCTTGTAAGAGGCTATGAAATAAAATTCCGGCTTCAAAACCCGCGGGGAGTGCTTTTTCAATGGTTGATTTGAGTACTGGCACATTTCTATCGTTAAGTTTTGTAAATGAGGTAAGATAATAAGAGGGTGCCATATAGGGCAGAGGATCAAGCTTAAGAGGTCTTGTGCACGTTTCTGATTTACTAATAAGTCGTGAATGATCTGTAGTTGGCATAAGCTTTTCATGCGAGATAGACCCGTTAGACTTATCCACCAGCTCATCTACAGTTGTAGTCTCTAAAAAGAGCTCCATGGGCGATTTTGTGCCAAGTTGGACTTCTTTTTGATCTTGTTCTGTAGCAATTGCCAAATACAGTTTCTTTTTAGCACGCGTGCACGCTACATAAAAGAGCCTGAGCATTTCTGCATCTAGTTCTTTATAGTCGAAAGGTGCATCGGGCGAGGGATTTCGGCTCGTGGTGCCTACAGCAAAGACATGCTCAAATTCCAATCCCTTACTTGCGTGAAGTGTAAGTATTTGAACTGCATTAAGCGTAGGGTCATAACGGCTTGTGTACTGTTCCTGTTCTCCTCGTGGCAGCTCAAGTAAACTTTGTAAATACTCTAGCATTGCCTCAAGTGTCAGATGATTTTGCACAGTGTATTCTACAACTAGAGCCACATCTAACAAAAACTCTTGGTTCTGCCATAAGCGCTCTTTCATAGTCACATCAAATCGTGGCCAGATACTTTGTAAAAATGTCTCTAGAAGGCAGGCAGCGCCTGATTTTTCATAACTACTTTTAAGTTTCACAAGAAGCGCCACGTGCTCCGCCCAAAATTCTAAATTCTCCCTTATGTCTTGGCACATTTGGCTTGAATAGGTAAATGGCTTTTGCATGACTAGCTCTATGAGCGCACCTTGATCTTTTACATTCAGTAAAGCTGCAACAAGACGGAGCAAAAATTGATGGGCTTCAGAATCAATGACGCTTTTTTTGCGCCATGAAAGCGTTGGGATGCCTCGACCTTCTAAATAGGCTTCTATAGCTTTTGCCTGATGGCGATCACTTACCAAGATTGCTATATCACGAAAGGCCACGTCACAGTTTTTTAGCTTGATAATTTCTCGAGCAATGAATGGGTAAAAGCATTCATATTCAAGCTCAAGAGTTGGCCAAGAGCGCTTTTTACCCAAGGAACCTACTGCTTCAAAAAAATGAATGGCGCCTGTAGGTAATTCTTTAAAATCACTTGTTGCATGACCTGGAATAATGTGCGGTACTTCAAGACTTGTATTTCGTTTTGGCAGAACAAAAAGAGATGATGAATGAGGCCCGGAAAAAAGCGTATTTAAGCCCTTTACCATCTCATCACTTGCTCTAAAGTTTTTGTTTAGAGTAACAATGAGC
>JAJFUY010000380.1 GCA_021372185.1 Chlamydiales bacterium
GTTTTGGCTATGTTGACACGCTTGTAGAGATGGGCGCTGATATTTCTACCTTTAGACAGTGTTTGGGTGGAAGACAGTGCCGTTTTGCTTCACAAAGCTTCCCTCATAGCATTGTTGTAAAAGGGGCCACACAGCTTATAGGCAAAACAATTGAGATACCAGACTTACGAGCCGGCTTTGCCTATGTTATGGCGGCGCTGCTTGCTAAAGAAGTAAGCGTAATTACAGGCCTTGATTACTTAGATCGTGGCTATGAAAACCTTGCTAAAAAGCTTACAGACATCGGTGCACAAGTAGAGCGCGCCCATATTGAAACAAAACCAAAAGACGACTCATTAGAACCAGAACAGATTTCAGCAGATACCCCTTATGTGCTAGCTGAAAGATGGTAAATTAAATTTTTAAGCATGGCGATTTTTATTCTTACTAGATAATAAATAGCCTTATAGATTAGTATATTACCCACAAGTTTAACCACCGCGGAGAAGATTCATGTCATCGGTAAAAAAGAAACGACGTTCAAAAATGTCAAAGCACAAGCGTAAAAAACGCAGCAGAATGAACCGCCACAAAACAAAATAGATTTTAGTTCTACTTTTGTAATGTATCTTCGCCGCTCAACACATTAGGCATACTATGGTTTGGAAATATCCTGAAGAATATGATGTCATTGTAATAGGCGGCGGCCATGCTGGCTGTGAAGCGGCTCACGCTAGTGCCAAACGTGGTGTACGCACCCTTCTGTTAACAATGAATATATCTACCATCGCTCAAATGAGCTGCAACCCATCTGTGGGCGGCATTGGCAAAGGCCATATGGTACGAGAAATTGACGCGCTTGGCGGCCTTATGGCAAAAGCCATAGAAGCGACTGGCATCCAATTTCGTATGCTCAACACAAAAAAAGGCCCCGCAGTTCAGGCTCCCAGAGCCCAAGCCGATAAAGACCTCTATCGTATAGATGTTCGCCAGCGCCTAGAAAAAACGCCTAACCTCGATATCAAGCAAGCTACATGCGAAGAGCTTATTATTGAAAATGGCATCGTTACCGGCGTCATCTCAAAAGAAGGCCTCTCCTACCATGGCAAAACAGTTATTATCACCTCTGGCACCTTTATGCGAGGTCTTTTGCACATGGGTGATGTCAATATGTCAGGTGGAAGAGCGGGAGACCCCCCTTCTGTTGGCTTGTCAGCAAGCTTAGAAAAAAATGGCATTAAACTTGGCCGCCTAAAAACAGGCACGCCTGTTCGTATCCACAAACGCTCAGTAGACTACTCACTTTGTGAAGAGCAGCCAGGAGATGAGGGCGTTCGCTTTTCATTTGATGAGCCAGAAACAAAGCAGCTACCACAAGTGCCCTGCTACATCACCTACACCACACTTGAAACAAAAGCCATCATCCAAGAAAACCTGCACCGCTCACCTCTTTATTCAGGTAAAATTGTAGGCATAGGCCCGCGCTACTGCCCATCTATCGAAGATAAAATTGTGCGCTTTAGCGATAAAGACCGCCACCAGCTATTTTTGGAGCCAGAAGGCTTAACTACTGAAGAGCTTTATGTTAATGGCGTCTCCTCATCACTACCTTTTGATGTGCAGTATGCCTTTATCCGTGCTATTCCTTCTCTTCGAAATGCAGAAATTATGCGTCCTGGCTATGCTATCGAGTATGATTACATCACCTCTGGCCAGATGCACTTTTCATTAGAGAGCACCCTTATATCAGGGCTCTTTTTTGCCGGCCAAATTAATGGCACCACAGGCTATGAAGAAGCCGCCGCACAAGGGCTCATGGCAGGTATTAACGCCGTACAAAAAATAAAAGGTTTAGAGCCTGTTGTCTTAAAACGGTCAGAAGCCTACATAGGCGTGATGATTGACGATCTTGTCACAAAAGGTGTTGATGAGCCCTACCGTATGTTTACAAGTAGAGCTGAACACCGTTTGCTGCTCCGCCACGATAACGCAGACCTACGCCTTCGCCGCTTAGGATATGACCTTGGCATGATTTCTGATGAGCAAATGAAGCGTCTTATCATAAAAGAAGAAGCCATCGCTAAAGAAACTGAGCGCTTAACCCAAGTTCATAAAGCCTTTGAAGGTAAAAACTGCACGCTATCGCAGCTACTGGCCCGCCCAGAGCTTACCTACGACGACCTACTTGCCAATTTTGCATCAGACGTGACAGACTATGGCGCCGAGACTAACCGCCAGATAGAGCTTACCATCAAGTATGCAGGCTATATTGGCCGCCAAGCAGGTGAAGTAGAAAAGCTTTCTCACGTAGAAAATATACGCGTACCGGCTGATTTAGACTTCATGGCAGTGAATGGCTTAAGAACAGAAGCCAAGTTACGCCTTTCTAAAATACGCCCACAAAATTTAGGCCAAGCCTCACGCGTGCCGGGCATTGCCCCATCTGACATTTCAGTTTTAATTATAGCTCTTGCAAGGCGTGAAGATGAAGAATTTATCTGCGGTGCAACTCCTTGCGCTTAATGGTACCCCCATCTTTGAGCAGCTCCAATTAGAAGAGGCGCTCCTTCGTGCAGATACTCGCAATATCTGCATCATGAACACCAATAGCACTCCTGCTATTGTAATGGGCATATCAGGCAAAGTAGATGAGCTAGTAGACCCTGCACACTATATCAAACAACCAGTGCCCATTATACGCCGCTTTAGCGGCGGGGGCTGCGTACTTGTAGGCCCAGAAACACTCTTTCTTACCTTTATCTTTAATAGAAGAGATGTCGACATAGGCACCTGCCCACAAAAGCTCCTAAAGTGGACCGAAGAACTTTTACAACCCGTCTTTGGCAACAAAAACTTTAGAGCTCGAGAAAATGACTACGTACTAGGCGACAAAAAATTTGGCGGCAACGCCCAATACTTCACCAAAGACCGCTGGCTCCATCACACATCCGTACTATGGAACTATTCAAGCGAAGAAATGAAAGTACTTAAGATGCCCCCAAAGATGCCCGAATACAGAAACAGACGCGACCACAGCCAATTCCTCTGCCGCCTAAACGAACACTTCACCTCAAAAGATGAATTCTTCTCAGGCGTAACCAAATCCCTCACCCACAACTTCCACCTCACCCCCACAACCCTAGAAGTGGTACGCCCAATCCTCCAAGCCCCCCACCGCAAAGCCTGCGAATACGTCCCATTCACCCCATGACAAAAAAGTTCTTTTTGGCCTCGAGTTTGGACAGTTGTAGCTTGTGAGCGTAAGCTCACTCTGGAGTGCGGTAATTTT
>JAJFUY010000003.1 GCA_021372185.1 Chlamydiales bacterium
AGCAACTGCGGCAGGTATTGTCAGTAGTGCAATTCCGGCTCTTATTGCCTTATTTGCAGTTTGGTTTTTAAAAGAAAAAATGACCGCTGCCAAAAGTATCTCATTACTTCTGGCTATGATGGGAATACTTGTTATTAATCTTGATTATGAAAATTCCCCCACTTCAGCACATAGCTACTTTGGAGATTTACTTGTCTTGTTAGCCATGGTGCCAGAAGCTTGGTATTCTATTCTTAGTCGTAAACTCAGTAATCGTATGACGCCGCTTGCTGCCGCACTTATTGCCAATTTTGTAGGGTTTATTACTCTTTTGCCATGTGCACTTGTAGAAGGGCCATTGGATTTTAGCATTTTTTCTCAAGGACAAGATTTTTTCCTACTCATGCTTGGTGCAATATGTAGCCTGTTCTTTTTTTGGGCTTGGGGGTGGGGGCTTTCTTTTATTACAGCGAGCGTGGCCGCTATCTTTGGGGGAGTGTTGCCTGTTTCTATTAGCATTTTAGCAGTGGTTTTTTTGCAAGAGGCGTTGCATTGGTATGATATTGCTGGAATTTGCTTAGTTTGTATTTCCCTTATTGTTGGCACAGGATATAAACCAAAATTTTTAGAGAAATCGGATTTAGCACTATAGGGAACACGTATGCAAGTAACAACTTTTGGATGCTCGTCATATTACGATCAGCTGTATGCAGTATATGAAGCTCTTAAGCAAGATATTCCAAAAGCGGTTCCAGAGGGGCTCTGTGAACAAAAAACAGACCTTGCTTTTGCTAAAGCAATAGTTACTTTAAAAGAAATATATTCAAAAGCCGCAAGTGCTTCTTTGCAAAATTTTCAGGTTCTCGAGAGCCTGCATCCTGATTGGCCTACGGTTGATTTTATAACAGGTATTGCCCTGTCACATCTTAAAATTGACCCCTTACAAAATTTATTTTCTTTGTCTGTTAGTGTGTATCGTGTTATGCATGCTCATACAAGAGTGCTAGACACTCAAACTCATCAACTCAGCAGTAGGCTATACGAGATACTTGCTGCCGTAGATTGTCTCGAGCGAAAGGCCAATAAAGTTACAGCTAGAGACGTCATGGTCTACGGAACAGTGGCAAGTGCTGCAACTGGTTTTGTAAGTGTATGGCTGATGCCTGTTGGATTTGTAGTGGGAGGGATCTACAAAGTATTCTCAAAAGATGAGCCCTTCTTTATGGAAAGAAGACGTGATAAGGCAATGGTCCTTACAAAGCTTCATGAGTGCGTACAGTATGGCTATGAGCCAGAATCTACCGGTATATGGGGAAGATACGTAAGAAGCCGGCCTTCAAATACCTTGGGAGAGATCTTTATAGATTTGCAAGGTGAGAGTTTTTGTTGTTGTTTTAACAAATTATTAAAGCATGTAATTAGTCCAGAAGATATTCAGAGGCTTCATGGCATGATGATGCGGGGCTTAGGCAACCATACTTTGCAAGCGGATGTTTGTATTGGAATTATAGAAGCGCTAGAGCAAGCAAAGTTTCTTGATGCTTCGCTTGCCGCCTGTTTAGCAGGTGTAAAGCAGGCTTGTCAAAACCTTCTTAATAGAGCAGCTGGAATACTCCCAGATTCTATTATCGATGTGTCGGGATATCATAATAGCTGTGGGCTATTTGCGCTTAGTTTAGCCTCAATTAGAGCAAATCTCAAAAGTCCTGTAAATAGTGCAAATCTGCCTCAATGTGTTCTTGGATGGGATGAGTCATTTTTACAAAGTTCTAATACAAATTATGACATCTTAGATCCTATTCACACTCTGTTACGAGAGGAATTGGCCAGTGCCCTGTTGGAAAATAATGAGTTTAAAGAGAGGCGCTTTACAAACTTTATTGAACTTTGCAACAAGATTGTTACAAAACAGGCTCCAGCGGCAGATGTCGAGGCTTTATATAAGGGTAATAGTGCGTTTATAGAGTCTTTAAAGCGTGCAAGTGTTCCTATCAAAATCACCGTAGAGGAATGTCAAATCATAAAAAAACAGCTGGAGTCTGAAGATGTCAAGATCACGTACGATGATTTAGTCTTTTTGAATCAACAGCTCTCAAGACTTATTGTTGGTGACGTTGAGCAAGTAGTAGATGCAATGTACGCTCAAGAAAAAAATCCTATCGTACGCCTTATCAAGCAAAGAAAGATATTAGCGTTAGCGTGGGATATGGCGCTAACATTAAAAGAAAGGGTAAAGATAAGAGATAAAGCAGACATCTGGTTAGAAACACAACTCACGAGTCTAATTGCAGCCAATCCAAAAGAAAAGCACTTTAGTGTAAAGCTAGTAGGCTTTTTGGCCAGTGCCATTTTTGAAGCAGACGGCAATACCTTTAGCTTATCCAAATATACAGATGTGATTGATGATCGTGCGCTTGATGTTTTTATTAAAAGCCTTGTTCGTCCAGTATGGCCAAATCTTTTTGCAAGTTACGTGGCCTATCTAAAAGGTAACTCCATCATGGTGACAGTGGATGAGTTGGGCATTCTCGCCGAAAAATGGGGCGTAGATCTATTCGTCCACGAATGGCCCGAAGGGGAGGCTAGCCTAAGCACAAAATTACGAGTATGCCTCACCAACCCCTCACAAAACCACTGGCAGGTTTTTAATTGCTAATTAGTCTCGAGAAAAAAGTATTTTGTTTTAGAGCCCTTTAGGGCGAATGAACGAAGCCCACCGTGACTGCAGGGAACGGTGGGAACGGATATGATAAAAAATGGAGCCCGGTTGAGGGCGATTGAATAACGGTCCAACCAATAGACATGGTTTACACTTTAGCACACCCA
>JAJFUY010000008.1 GCA_021372185.1 Chlamydiales bacterium
GAACATTCCACCTACAGACATGAAAGAATACCTATCGGCATTAGCAGAAACAGGCTCAGACGACCCTATAAAGGCACTACCAAAGTATCAGGAATTGGCTCTTCTTAGTCTTTGGGCATTTGACAAGGGTGTAGCCATGAAGGATCTTTTGGCAAGTAAGGCTGTTATCAACGAACATCTTGCCGCAAGTAAAAAGCACATCGTAGCAGATCTTATGGCCAAAGAGGGCAAAAAAGAATCTGAAGTAAAAGATGAGCTTACAAACATTGGCAAATATCTTGAACATTACAAAGTGGCTAGAAAAGAAGTAACTGGCATACCTACAGCTTTAGAAAGAACGCAAAAATCTCACAAAAAACCCATCTACGAACTATCTAGCGATGACTTTAAACCAATATTTACCAAACTAAAAACTGGCCAATATCCAGATGAGCTAAAACTCTTTTTTGGAGATACTTTTGTACCAAGTCACAAGCTTGTAGATAAAATGCTCGATGGCCTAAAAGCTGCCAATGTAAAAGAGCGTGAAACTATTTTGGGCACACTCTCGCCTTTTCAGCGCCTATGGCTAGCAGATGCCTGCACTGATGAGACACTCCAATCTCATATCATAGACTACATGGTGCAAAAATTAGTAGATGCCCTTACCGGAAGCGATGCATCTAAAAAAGCTGAAGGCTTGAAGCTTATAGCCTACATCGACACAAACGGCCTCAAAGCCCAAAAAGCCCTCCAAGCCGAATTAAACGACAACCCCGAGATCCAAAATATCAAACACCTACTATAACAACAAATCAGAGCCCACGGAGCTATAGAAAGAAAAAAGAGAATACAAAAACAAAAAATTTACCGCAGAGAAAAAACAGAGAACTCGAGAGGGGGGATAAAAACATATTTAATTTTTCTTTTTTCCTCTCAAGTTCTCTGTTTTTTCTCTGCGGTGAAATCTGTTTTTGTATTATCCTGCCAGATCTTGTTAATTTTATGTTCTTATCTTTTTTATAGATGTTGGCAAAATTAACGGCTAGGAGTATAAATGCTTATGTATTGATAACATTAAGGATTTATTCTATGAAAACACTAAAATTTAAATTAACTCAAACTCTTTGCGTTCTGTTTTTATTATTTGCATCAACTGCATGGGCAAAAGGCCCTATCGTTCCAAAGCTGAGCGTAAGTGGCAATGCACTTTTACATAAACCAGCAGATGAACTCAGCATTTCTGTAGGCGTTACAACAAGTGCCGTAACTGCAGATGAAGCACTCAATGATAATAAAGTAAAGATGAATGAAATCATTACAAACCTTAAAGCCGCAGGTCTTGAAAAGGGTGAATTTCATACAGGTCAATTTTCAATTAACCCAACCTACACTATGCCTCCGCGCGATATTCCGCCAGACTGGAGACATACAATTAATGGCTACGAAGTAACCAACACCATCAACATCAAAACTTTAAAACTTAATTTAGCCTCAGACTTTATCGATGCTGCCGGCCAATCAAAAGCTGTACAAATTTCAAACATCAGCTTTGGCATCAGAGATACAAGTATCTACCGCAACGAAGTGATTGCTGTAGCTTGCGGCATTGCCATGAAAGACGCTGAAGCCATTACAAATGCCACAGGCTGTCAAATCGTGCGCGTATTAGACATCAAGTTAGATCAGCCTCAAATCTATAGCCGTGAAGTTCATCACAACATGTACATGGCAAAGGCTGATATGGCTACGTTTATTGAAGCACCGGATGTTGACTTACATGCACATGTAACAGTCACCTTCGAAATCGGCCAAAAA
>JAJFUY010000022.1 GCA_021372185.1 Chlamydiales bacterium
CCTCCGCTCAGTAGGTGAAAATCCCAAGGCTGCTGATGCTCTGGGAATCAACGTCGTAACGAACCGCTATTTGACCAGCATCATCGGTGGAATGCTCATCGGTTTGGCGGGTGCTTATCTTCCGCTGGTCTACACCGGAACCTTTACCGACCTGATGGTCAAGGGACGTGGATGGATTGCAATCGCCCTCACCTTCTTTGGTGGATGGAGTCCGCTTCCCATCCTGTTTGGTTCGTTGTTCTTCGCCGCCATCGAAGTCTTGTCCTTCCGTTTCCAGGTGGGAGGATCGTTTATCCCCTATCAATTCCTCGTCATGCTTCCGTACATAGCCACAATCATCGTTATGATCTTTAGCTTCGGGAAGTCAAAACCACCCGCTTTTCTCGGTCAGAACTACGACCGGGAAAGACGTACATTATAAGGATTATTGTCATTTCTTGATTCACGCCGGGTATCTTTCATAGGATACCCGGTTTTTTTACCTTGATTATTAAAAAAATATCCCGATCTTAAAAATGACCGGGATACTATTTTAGATATTCTTTAAGGTATCTTCTCTCGTTGCCTTGAATTCCACCCCTTTGATCAATCCCTGGTCATACAAACGGATTACAACCTTCAACCTGCTCTCGGTATTATCCAGTTCGATGACTATTTAACGCAAAAATACACCTTGACACAAATATTGTCACTGTGTAATTGGGTTGAATTGTATTCGGATTGGATTGAAAACCGATGGTTCGATTAAAAGAAAAAAGTCTCTTGGCAACGACCTACTCTCCCAAGGGGTCGCCCCCAAATACTTCAGCGCTGACAGCCTTAACCACTAATACTGTAAAAAACTATGACCAGGTTAAGGAATCATGATTACATTCTCTATAGAATTATGCCCATACCAGGCATTAACCAACTTGCTTCAGCGCACGTCGATTCCCATACAACTTGAGGATAATACAAATGGTCCAAGTACCTCACCGTTCAAAATGGATTTATATGGATTAAATACATATATGATCTGTAATTCGTGAACTCCTTTTTGGATGGGGAGAACTATACTATCGTCAACAATGGCTTCCTGCCGCCCATCGAAATGAGTCACAAACAAGTCTTTCCCTTTAAAATTAATTTGATGGTAATCAAGAAAACGCATATAGCCAATATCTACAACATCATCCGGCAGATTGTAGTTGGAAAGCCATAACTGGTACTTAAATTCTTTGCCTGCCCGGCCGTGTTCAGTCATTTTCATTTGTCTTGTAGATGGGTGGGAGGTATCTACAGAAGAGGCTGGAACGTCTGCAAAAATTAAATATAGACCAAAGTCGACTTCAGGAGGCGGCGATACCCCGAAAACATCTGGTTTTATACTCTGAAAAGGATTTTCTACCTCATCGACGATCACGACTGTTCGCCTGCTAGCTGTTTGGCAACTAGAACCACCATCACGTCCTTCTGAGTCCCACGCGCGGTCATAAGGGTTTCCAAACGCCAGGATAAATACATCATGAGCACCTTGACCAGTGATATCAATCTCAATAGGAATGTATAAGTCTTCAATAGGAGTGTTTAAGTCACCACTGCTCTCAACATATACTTCATGAAGCAAACCATACTGCCCATCCAAAGAAAAGGCTGCTTGTTTATAATCAACTAATACGGTAACTAAGAATGTAGAGCTTTGCCCTGCTTCCAAGATTAAGTTTAATTTCAATGGTTCTCCCGAGTTAAGGTGAAGCTCGTCATTTTGGGGGAGTTGATCCGGTGAAGTATTACTGTCTTCCAGTCTGACAAATCCCAAACCCACCTGAGTAGAATTTTTAATTTTACTGCCCCCTTCTTCCAAAGCCCATCTTTTTGTCTGGACATCCTGTGAATAAGACTCGTGAACAACGACATCTTTAATTGTATTCGGTGACATAGTTGGTTCTACGGCTGGGGTAAATGCAGAGCACGCGCTCAACGCACCAACTGCCCCAAGAACCATTATAGTGGTTAGAAAAGGCAACTTGTGGAAGAGGTTTTTTCTTAGCTTCACAAAGATCTCGTTTGCCATATAGCCTTCTATCTCTCTGTTATCCAGAGGTTTAATATACCAACCTCTGGATAACATATCTTTTACATCCCGGTAATTATGCTCATTGAAATAGCGAGGATTGTGCAATTATAGTTGTGGTGTTACGGTTTCACTTGTAGTGAAGCTTTGATCTACGTAGCCAGTTTTGTGAAAGAAAGAATAGGTTTTTGCAGTAATTGCGTATTTCCAACTGTAAAGTTTGCTCGTGTTACAACCAGCATATTGACCTGAAGTATGCTTGGAACAACTTGCTACAACGATCTCTTTTACCTTGAGGGTTCCATCAGTCCATATTTTCTCCTCAACTAGATCTGACTCGCTGTTATGACTTCCATTATGTGTCCATGTTTTATTGCTAGGGTAGAAGACCCAGTAAGCGTCTGACCAAGCACGACGGTAAGAGGTTGCAGAAATTGCCAATGAGTTGAGACCACCTTTTGTCTTCACTGGCTCTGAATAGACAACAGATCCTCCTTTACCAATAACAATCGGCGTTTCAGTCGGCTGAGGAGTAACTCCATCATCGGCATAAGCCACATTGATACTGGCTGTTGTGGATAGTAGAGCAATAACCAAAGCAAATACCAGGCTTTTCGAAACTGACTTTTTCATAGTAATCCTCCCATTACATCGAACGGAACCTTTTAAAACCTTCTGTAAATCTCTTCCTTCTATTTCCCCTTTTTGACCTCCTTGATAAATTCATATAAACAGATTTCTAATTGCCTAGACAACTATAATATATTTCTTTTTTTCGTTTTGTCAATCGAATTGCCTCACAACGAATTGCCTCATAAATAATCTTACTATAGTAAATAACGTTGACTCAAAAAGAATGTTACCCTAGAGCGGAATTCAGGTCCGCAGAGGGAGAAAATGTGAGTCAAGGCAGCAAACGCGAGATGATCGAAGCGGTCCGCCCGCGCTATTTGAAAGC
>JAJFUY010000037.1 GCA_021372185.1 Chlamydiales bacterium
CTTAGTAGATGTACCACTTTCAAACGCGATAAATGCAAACATTCACAAAAATTATATCGTTACTCAGTATTTATCAGCTTCACTACATAGGCATATTTTTAATTCATACCGTAATGCAGGTTCTCATCACGGGTTTACAGAAATTTTGGGCGCCGAACAAAAACCTGATCATTCAAACTGGTACAAAGGAACAGCCGACGCTATTCGCCAAAATTTAGAGTATCTTATTGAAACACCGGCTGATTATTTTCTTATACTCTCAGGCGACCAGCTGTATCACATGGACTTTCAGAAGATGGTACAGACAGCGCAAGAAAAAGACGTAGATGTTCTTGTGGCCACTTTGCCCGTTAACAGAAAAGACGCTCGCCGTATGGGCATCATGAAAGTAAACGAAGATCAGTCCATTGTCGATTTTTATGAAAAGCCGCAAGATGACGACACAATCGACCGCTTTTCAACATCCGCTCAAGCGTTAGAGAAGCTAGGACTACCAGGAGATACAGACCGAAACTTACTCGGCTCTATGGGTATCTACCTCTTTAAGCGCTCTTGCCTTATTAAGCTTTTGCTAGAAGATCTGCGCGATGATTTTGGCAAGCACCTGATTCCTACCAAAGTAAAAAGTGGTAGCATCGGTGCCTTTGTGCACGATGGCTACTGGGAAGATATTGGGACAATCGAGTCATTTTATCAGGCAAATATTGCCCTCACGCATGCTACGCCCCCGTTTAACCTGTATAATGAAGCGCATCCTATAGCCTCTTGTCACTCGCTATTACCCGGCACAAGGCTGTATAATACCCGCCTTACAGATTCAATCATCTGTGAAGGATCACATATTGAAGCTGAAAGCGTGGCAAATAGCATACTAGGCCAGCGCACCATCATCAAAAAAGGCACTACAGTAGATAGCTCATATATTATGGGTAACGATTTTTATCATGCACCCCATCAAGACTCACACGGCCTTCCAGACAAGCTTGTCATAGAAGAAAACTGCACCATCACAAAAGCAATTATCGACAAAAACGTCTTCATCGGAAAAGGTGCCAAACTCATCAACAAAAATAACTTACGCGAATATGACGGCCAAGGCGTATTCATCCGCGATGGTATTATCGTGGTTCAGCGTGGGGCGGTTATTCCTCCTGGGTTTGTACTGTAAGGCGTGTGATTTTCTGATCTTATTCTCAATCTTGATCTTATTCTTATTCTTTTTTAAACATCTGAGAAAAACAGAATAAGACAAAGATCAAGAATAAGAATAAGACCAGAAAATCACACACCACTCTTTAAATAAAAGCGCTGTTGGGGTATTTTTACCCCATGGCAATTTGGGCAATCGCAGATTTACACCTTTCTCTCGGCATCGTTGGCAAAGAAATGCACGTCTTTGGTCCAGAATGGATAGACCATCACAAAAAGATCCAAGCTTTTTGGGACGAACATGTAAAACCAGAAGACCTAGTGTTAATTCCCGGTGATATTTCTTGGGCAATGAAACAAGAAGAAGCTAAAGCTGATCTTGATTGGATTCATGCGCGCCCAGGCACAAAGTATATCATACGCGGCAACCACGATTACTGGTGCAAAGCCCCTACAAAGGTTCGTAAGGAACTCCCCTCCTCTATTCACCTTATCTGGTCTGATGCGGCTCTCTGGAATGATGTAGCCATCTGCGGCACAAGGCTATGGGATAGCCCAGAATATGATTTTGGCGCCTTCATAGAAATGAAAAAGCCCCTCAGAGAAAAAAAAGAAGATCCCCAAACGCCAGAAGAAAAACAAGCCGAAAGCGATGCCATCTTTAACCGCGAAGTAATGCGCCTAGAAATGGCTCTTAACGCCATGGACAAAAACGCACGCCTCAAAATTGCCATGGTACACTACCCGCCCATCAGCGCAGACCTCCAGCCCTCACGCGTATCAGCCATGCTAGAAAAAGCAAACGTCAACCAAGTAGTATTTGGCCACCTGCATAGCGTCCGACCAGAATCAAAACTCTTCGGCACCAAAAACGGCGTTGCCTACCACTTCGTCGCCTGCGACTGGCTCAACTTCCGCCTCCAAAAAATCGCCGATTAGGTGTGTGATTTTTTTTCACCACTGAACACACTGAGATAGGTGAGAACAGAGACAGAGAGAGAGTTTAGAGCCTTAAAACAATAAATTAACAGGATGGGCAGGATCTAGCAGGATAATACAAAAATCACCGAATTAGCCTATAAAGGCGGGGAAAATGGAAATTGTAAAAAACTCTGTCGACCAAATCCTAGCACGAAAAAATGAACCAATTTGTGGGCCGTAGGTCCACGCTCATTATTAGCCCATAATGTAGCCCCGGCGGGGCAAATTATGGGAATATGTTGTAATTAATGTATGGAGCCACGGATGTGGCGGCTCATTATTTTATAGCCGCCACATCCGTGGCTCGATGGTTTTTTCATATGGTTCCCACAATTTGCACCTTGGCGCCTACATTGTGGGCTAATAATGAGCGTGGACCTACGGCCCACAAAAAAACTAACTTTTGATCTTATTCTCCATCTTGATCTTATTCTTATTCTTTTTTTTGACTATCTGAGAAAAGACAGAATAAGACAAAGATCAAGGATAAGAATAAGAATAAGACTAAGACACTAACCGCGGATAAGCTTTTCTAGTTGGGCAAGGTCCGGGTCTTGAGCTGTGACGGGTTTGGGTTGGGCGCGGCGGGCGTCGTAGATGGCGTGGAGGGCATCGCCCTTTTCGTGCATGTCTAGCGCGTGGCAGATGTCGCTTGCGATGTGGATGAGCTCTAATAGCTCTTCTTCGTCTTGGACAAGGCCGATGCTGCGGGTGACTACGTGACCAAAAAGCTCGTAGTCTGGCAGGCTTGCTAAATATGATAAGATATCTAGATTAAATTGTAGGTCTGGTTCTGCTAGTTCCTTGCGGAAAATTTTTGCTAGTAGTTCGTGGCCTTTTCTGATGTCTTGTGAACCAATAATGCGGGCATGGAAGAGATCAAACCACTTTTTTTCTGGCATAAAGGGATAAAACTGCTCTAATAGCTCTTCAGAGTAGGCATATTCTTGATGTTCAATAAGATCGCTGATGTAGTCTATCATAAATAATTGAAAATCATTAGCTAAATACTCGGACACGGCATCAAATACTTGATCTCGTGACATGCCAGTATCTACATTTTCTTCTAACGCTGTATGAAAGGCGGCAAGGGCATCTTCTAAGGCCTCAACACTTGTCATCTGGCCTTGATCATAGATAAAAATTTGGTGATCAAGCTCATCGCAGATAATAGAAATACTTTTCTTTTCTGCAGCTAAGCGTCTCCAAAGTTCAAAAATGAGGAGGTAGAGTGCATCCTGCTCTTCACCAAGTTCTTCTTTATCTGACACGAGGTGATCAAAGAGCTCTTCTGGGCTATCATATTCATCTGCAAAGGCCAAAAATGTATGGCGATCTAGCGTTAAATCAAATGCTTGAAGGCGCAAAAAAAGGTCTTCTTGCGAAATTTGACGATAATCTTCAACCTTCCACCTATCGGGTGCAAACGTAGGATTTTGCAAAAAACTCATTCGTAGTGAGTTATAAAGGGCTTTTGGTGAAATATCCATAATTAATCCACATCCATCAAACAAATAATAGCTAACAGTTTGCCTCTTTGAAGTATAACCTTCAAGCATTAGTTATTTACTTTCGGGTTACATACACTTTAAAAATGTACGGGGAGGCCGCAGAGTCTTCATCTGATTGCGTAATTGGCATAGTGCTTTGTATGCCGCCAACGATGTATCCAATATGTACTCTTTTCTTTGGCAGCTTATCAAACTTTAATACACCATTTTCATAATACTTAACATTCGATTTATGAAAATAGGCAGCACCTGCTCCAAAAAGAAGTTCATTTCCCGGATTTGTGGACGTCGATAAAATAGTAGGATAGATAGCATCCATGAGATACTGGCTTTGGTGGCCATGTTTATCTATCTTTACAGTAGACACTTGATTGATAAACGGCAGACCAGATGTTAATTGAAGTTCCCCATCTTCAAAATAGCCATAGCTTATGCCGCCAAAGAATGTGGTAAACATTGATTCATGCTTTTCAGAATACATGCCAAGTGTTGCACATACATAGCCATTCATTGCCTGCTTGAAGGTGCCAGCCTCTAATATGTTGTCCATAGAAGCAGAGCCATCGGGCATAATAGCTACTGGCACAGTCCATATGCCAACAGTAGGCGTAAACACGCCAGAATAGGCCATAAGGGCAGTTTTTGAAGTGCCGTCTCTATGCTCAATGATAGGCACAACATTTAAATCACGTCGTCTAAAACTTGGGTAGGGCTCAGCGGGTATTGGATCAAGCATGGTAATGCTTAAATCTCGGCCATTATCGTTAATATAAAAGCGTTTTACCTGCTGGGTGTAGGTGCCATTAGTGCCAATGACATAATACCCTTGAAAATTTTGGCCAAATATCAATAGCGTAGGCTCGTTACCATACTGCTCCATAGCTCCGCCTGTAACGCGTAGCGCTTCGTGCGCAGTTTGGCGTATAAAACTAGATACTGATTTATTTGTTTTCCCTAAAACCCAGTCTATAAGACCTGAGACATCAAAGGCGGTAAGCGTATTTTTGGTTGAAAACTCACCCGTTGCTGTGTCAACGCCATAACCTCCCGACATATACATGGTATTGCCCTTTTGATAAAACTGCGGGCTTACAACAGAAAGTGTATCGATAACTGCTTGCGAGAGCCCAGAGCCATCTAAATTTCTCACCCACACCCGTTTTTTGCTATGATCCACAACATAAATTTGCGTATTTTGCTCATTAGGCGGAAAGTTATTATGTCCTGGGCCAAACCCATGAAGGCCATTCATCTTACCTGCAACAAAAAGCCAATAATTATCCTGGATAGCATACGCAAAAGAATGCAGGCCGTTTGGAAGTTGAAATTTAGCTTCTGTTATCTCTAGCGTAAAGGGCAGAGAATCCTGAGGATACACAGGACTTACATCTATAGTCTGATTTTCGTGAGCAGATAAAAATGAGGTGGCAACAAGAGCACCAATTGTTAAAAGTCTTGTGATCATTTTTTCTCCTAGATTATTCGAGCATATTCTTTTGATATATAGCCATCTTCACTTGTGTTTGAGCGCACTTTTAGCCAGTTGCCATCAGCCGGAATTGATAGCACCTGTAATTTTGTTCCTGGTAATACAGGCATACCTACAACGGGAGCATACTGGTCACCCGCATCACGCCTTAAGGCGACAGGCCTCACCACAACTGCCTCTGGCATCGTAAAATAATCTGCCCAAATAATGCTTGTAAAAAAGATAAGCGCCCCCCACAGGGCAATAAAGGCTACTTTTTTTAATACCATTTGTGGCAGCCACAAATTTACCGACAACAAAGCAAACGCTATAAACAGCAATAAAAGCACAGTCAATGCCTTTTCGTTGTGAGAAAGTTTATAGTGCAAAAACAGCAAATAATTTTGTACAACATTCGGCGTATCTCTAGTCATTCCCACTTTATTCAAGGCAATTTGCAGGTTTGTGTTGGCTTCGTCTAGGCGTGGATTTTCTTTTAGCGCCTTATAGTAGTACAAAACTGCATATCCATATTCATTTAGCTGGTAGTAGGTGTTGGCAATATTGAGGCATAAAATAGCAGAAGGCCGTTCAGTCTCCATGTGTAAGTACATAGTGAGCGCTTCGTTAAATGCCTCCTTGCGGTTCAATGCATTAGAGGCTAACTCCCCTTCTCTATATTTGGCATAGGCTTTATCAGAATCATCGGCTCTAAGCAGTAACGGAAATAGCAAAAGTATGAGTAGAAATTTGTGAATCATGAATTCATCCGGTAATAAAGTTGCGACGCTTCGTTGATAATTTCTTTCATCTCTATTTGCGTTTCAAGGCCGGTAAAGCGCTTTTGCTCAATCGATAGTAAAAGCTTACGAATTTCGCCCTGTAGGCCATCAGTATGTAAATCTTCTGGGTGCTCTACAAGCTCTGGTGTTATCTTTTTTTCATACAGTCTTAGTAATAATGCCTTCTTAAGTAGTTTACAGCAGGCATCAGGATCTGACTTATTTTTTATAGCCTCTAAAATAATATCTCGGCTTTGTACACCCTTTGCCACGCTATCTAGCCACAGCCTTTTAAATAAATACTGGGCGGCAAATGCAGCCACTAAAAATATCGCTGCGTACACAAGTAGCACATCTTGCAAATGGCGCGCATGGGCATCAGACTGACTCATCATAATGTTTCCCTGCACCTCTAGGGGCCAAACTGCGGGTGGCATACCGTTCATATCAGGTTCATCGCGATCAAATTTTTTGCCAGGCCGCACGCTTATTACAATAGGGTCACTTTGTTTCACAGCATAGGCACCTGAGCTTGGGTCAAAAGACGAAAACTGAATTGATGGAATGAGCGTTATACCTGGAACAACAGGGCGCATATTTACGGTAAAAATCTTTTGTCCATCTTTCATTTGGCCAACAGGTGCTAAATCACTTAAGCGAAATACGTCTTTAAAACCAGGCTGCAAGGCTAAATTTGGAAATGTCACTGTGTCATAATCACCGCTACCACTTACCGTTACTTCTAGTGTAATCTTTTCACCCACAGCTATGTTGGTAGGGCCAACAGCACGTACCTTCCAGTAAAAAACGCCGATAGCACCGTTAAAAGATATGGGCATGCCCTCTTTTGGAAAAGGCAAAATAGTGACCTCAACTGCTGGGGCTTGTGCCTGTAAAAGCGTCTGTGAGACTACTTTATTGCCATAGACATCTTGGCCATAAATATACCCTTCAATAAACGAAGGGCCAGAATTAAAAGTACCAGGCTCAAGAGCCACTGCCGGCTGTGATATGCTCTGAACGGTGCCTGAGCCTTGTGACATATTGTCAATTTTTGGAGCACCTACGGTTCTAAACCCTGGAAATTCAAGTAATGGCAGCTTTTCCCGTGTAAGCTGGATGGGGCTTTGAAAGGAGATAAAATACTGAAAAGTAATCTTTTGCCCAGGATAAAAGGGCCCTTTTTCGCCAATTCTTGCATCAAGCTGTAACTGCTCAGAGGTTTCAGAGCCTGTCACTTCAAATGATACCGATGGCGCCGTTATTACAGTATCTCCCACCCGTACCTTTAGAGCCGGGAATAAATAGAGGCCCCTGGGCTTACCAGGAATGCTAAACGTATACTTGGAAAGCACTATAGTGTTTTTATCAAGCGTTGCCTGGCCTGCTGGGTATGAGTCCCCCACCTTTGTAACCGTGAGCGCTTTACCTTCTACAGAAAAGCTTTTTTCGTGCACTTCCTGCCAGCTTTGTCGCGTGATGACAATATTGCCTATAATAGGCTCGTTAGTATAGCCAGTGGTAATTTGCACAGATACTTTGGCAAAAAATGTGGGAGCATCTGCTGCCTGAATGATATTTACAGTGAAGAGCAGTATTGCCAAAAGTATGCTGTAAGCTTGAGTCATCACAATCGTTATAATCCTGTGGGGCCAAGAAATGGGCTTTTGTATGCTTATAAAAAAATATTAGCATTCCTGTCAAGCAACAGCTCTATGTGAATACAAATACAATTTTTACCGCAGAGAAAAAACAGAGAACGCAGAGACGCTTCGCCCTACATACTGCTGGTTTCGGGCGAAGTTCTGCCGCGATTTAGCGGCGATGCCAGTTGGGCATTATTTTCTCTGAATAATGCCCATTTCAGATCACATACGCTCGCGAAGCGGTTCTCTCTCTCTCTCTGCGCTCTCTGTTTTTTCTCTGCGGCAAAAATTGTATTTTGTTTTATAGTGCTATTTTTGAGGAGATGCGCTATTAAATAAAACATGGACACTTCTTATAAATCACGCGTGGCAGCTTTGATTCAAGCACTGCTTGCTACTCACAACATGCATGAGCCCTCTTTTCAAAAATTACTCTCTGACACGCTCACAGCCTGTTTTCATTTAGACTCGCCCCTTGATGACTATGCTAAAGCTCAAATCATACTCCATGAAATCTTTGGGTTTGATGTTACAACAAGCGCATCCAACGACAATCAAGCCAAACAGCTTGTAAACACCCTGCTATACGGACTGCATTTTAAAGAGATTGATCTCTCCCAATATAACCCCACTGAATACACCTTTGTGGTTTGGCAAGCACTTGCGGCCTTTGCCCCCATCGATCACATCCTTGCCACTTGCTCTGATGATACAATTACGCACTTCATCTCGTTTTTATTTAGGCATCAAAAAGAGGGCACTTTTTATAGCCTAAAGTACTTTCCCCAAAAATTTCAGCCCCTTATTGCTGGCCTGCAAAAAAACTACTACGACAAGTCGCTCCTCAAAAACACCTCATACCCTGAGTTATTAAAAACGCTCCAGCAAAAAGCTGACCTTGACACACGTGAATTTTCTGAGAATTTCGCTGAACTTGTTACAACGCTTTATACGTGCCTTATGCAGCTATATGACAATAGCGCGCAATTTTCTGATGATGCAGAAATTCTGCACCAGAAAGAGGTTTTAAAAAAACAATTTAAACCATATTTTGCCAAACCTTTCACATATCAAAACTACCAAACCTTTGTCCAAATTTTTGGGTTTTATGGCTATCCACCAGTTTTTATGGATGGATTTTTAGAAACTTCATCCCTCGTAGAAAAGACCAAAAATTTACGAAATATTCTTGCGGGTTTTGCCGGTATGTCGCATTCCATTACTGCAATTAATCACCAAGATATTCAGCTTATTTTGTCGTTTGTGCTCACCATTATTTCGCATATAAATGCCATATCAAATCATCCAGAATTCTTCAAAGCAGGACTCCATAATTTTACCTGTACATTAGCTACTAGCGGTAAAGATTTATCAACACTTACTGCCATTTATTCTTTAGTAGAGGGCCACAAATCTCTTTGCCAGTTTTTAGGCATTTCGGATGCATCATTTTCCATCGTTGTTTTTGATCAATCAGATGAGGCTCTGTTTGCTAAAAATGCAGCCTACATTTCTACATTCAAAAGCTGCAAAATTTTGCATATCTCAAGCATTCAAGCGCTAACGCTTGCCAAAAAACTGTCGGTAGAAAATCTCATACAGACTCACACTGACGGTTCATTTGGCTTTGGCGGAGCAAGAAATTGCCAATTTCTTCTCGCACCTCTCATGGCAAAGGCCTCTAGATTAGGTCTTGATTGTAACAGCATGCAAAATGATGAGCTACGACACCTATTTTCTGAAGATGTCCTTGGTGGCACCAAAAACAACCCATTTGGCAATTTCATCTTCATCGTAGATGATGATATGTATATACCAACTGCCAACTTCTTTTCTGCGGCTCTTTTTGCATATGAGGCATTTGGTGACATCCATGGCTTTGTAAGTTACCAGTATGGAAGAGCTACAAAAGAAAACTTACGCTACTGGGATTTATCAGAATTTTTGAATTCATGCGACACGCCATTAATGGTTCCTTTTTGGCTAGAATATGCAACAGGCACTGCCTTTTCAGAAGCGATAATCAGACCAAAAATATGCTTAAATCTCCCTCAAGGAAATGAAGAAGGCCACTATTTATCCCGCGCTCGTGGCCACTTTTTTTTACAGCCATCACAGCATTTATCAGGCACCAGATTACCATCAAAAGAAATTCCCACACGCTTTTTTGTAGGGCTAGATGCCTATCTTGATAAAACTATTCCCTACATTTTTGGGCTTCAGATTATTGCCAATTTTATTGATCCAACAAGTACACGATCAAACACGGCTCTTCCTTGGAATGACCCGGAAATGATGGGCAATTTAGCGAATTTACGGCAGGGTTTTGAGTATATTGTGAATACAAGCCAAGAGACTCAAAAAAGATTTTGGACCAAGTTTTTAGAGTTTTTTTGTACGAAGGACACGCGTTATCACACATTTCGCGATAGTATTATACAACTCATTGATCTAGACGTGGATGCCGTTCTAAAAAAATACCAAGGAGAACATAGCTGTACAGAGCAGGAAAAAGAGTCACTTAAAAAGATCGGGAACGTCTATAAAAAACACCAAAAAGATGCTAAACTTTTTTGGGAACTAGGATGCAGGCTTGCCAAAGCAAAAGACCCTCTTGCAGAACTTAACACCATAGAATTTAATATTAAAAAATTTCCAACTACCCAGGGGCTATCTTTAGTCGCCCACTCTCTCGGAAATCAAGAATTTTGCAACATCATTAGTCGTATTCTTCAAAATTATCACAAGAATGTGAGGTGAAACAATCCCTTTTATGTTATGATTGCGCCCACGCTTAGATGTTCAAAGGTAACTGATGAATTGTGTTTCTGGCCACCTTCCACTACAAAGTTTTCATATGTTACAGCTTCAGAAATTTTCTACAGGCGAACCAGTCTCAGCGTATATTCAAAGTATCGAAGAAAAAGTCGAGACAAGCAGCTCTTATTTTTCAGATTTAAGCCTTTCAGAACATCAAGGTATTTTGATGCTCATTTTAGCACACTGGGTTACCCATAAAGACAGCGACTACATCAAACTATTTATCCAAGTTCTTCCCTATTATCTTACGGCTATAGAAGACAAGTCGTGTGAAAATTTCGTAATAAGCTATTTACCCACCCTTTCTGCCGGTAACACAGTGGATCTAACCCTAAATAATAATTTGCAAACTCATGCTGTCCCAATTCAGCGCTCTAAATCTGATGAATTTGCCTGTGTAAAAGCGCTGCTACTTCACTATGGCATACCTGCAATACCGGTATGCCCCATGGACACATTTACCGATTCACTTAAAACGTGGAGAGAATGCCAGCATTCATCGAATTCGAAAGTGTCTCGCATGTTGACAAAATTTTTGTGCATCACAGAAGACTGGCATGACAATCCTGTAAAAAAGGATAAGGCAAAAACAGCTTTTGATTTTAGCTGTCATATTCTTTCTATCATCCATGATAGCAAATTTTGGTTCAGAATTTTTCATGTAAACAAAGTCTCCCCTTTACAGTTTTTAACTAGCGATCAGATCCAAAGCTACTATAAAACAGCACGTGCTCATCATTCATTTCATAACTCAAAACATAAAGCGCTAGTCAAAGAGCTTACCCCAAAAAATATAACATTAGCATGTTCCATAAGTCGCGGGTTAGACACCCAAGAAATTACACTAATGCTTACACAGTTAGTGGCAAAAAAAGAACTTACCCAAAATGATATTGATGGGCTTAAAGAAATGTTAGCCTTACCTTGGAACTTAGAAGATGAAGATACAAGCCTCCTTTTAAAGCAGCTTGAGATTATTAAATCCCTTGCCGAAAAGACCGTGCCTTATAAATATGTTCTACTCAATAAGGTTCATGATAAAGCCGAAGAAATAGCCTCTATGCGCAGAATTCTCATTGTTAAAGATTTTGCAAAAAGCGTCAAACTCAGCCGGCAAACAAACGAAACCGTATAATAGCTTTAAAAATGGCTATGGCGTATAATAAACGCTTTTAAGCCCCCTATTTCCTTTTTTGTATTGACTTTTCAAATAAAAGGTAATATTAAAAAGAAAACTATAAAAGGGGTGTTTATGAATAAAATTTTTGGACTAATTGCGCTTTTTGGAGGCATTATCTGCACAAATCATCCTATTTTAGCTATAACTCCTGAGATAATTCAGGATGCTCAGCAGATTATAAACCGCTCAATTACCTATGCAAAAAACCATGACGCTTTCTCTAACCTTTTTTTTACTGAGCATGAAGAAGAGTATGCACGCTTAGTTAAAGAAGGCCAATCCCCAAGAACACTTTTTATTGGCTGCAGTGACTCTCGCGTTACCCCAGAATTTATAGCCTCTGCCAAGCCTGGCGACTTCTTTGTAGTGCGTAATGCCGGAAACTTTGTGCCCTTTTATGATACCAACATTGCCTGGGATGGCGTTGCTGCATCAATTGAATATGCTGTGCAAGTAGTTGGCGTAAAAGACGTTATCGTCTGCGGCCACTCTCACTGTGGAGCAATTGCAGCTATGTTTGGCGACCAAGCAAAACTTTCTAACGACCTACCTATTGCCAAAAAATGGCTCCAGTTTGGTGAACAGGCTAAAAAGAATGCCCTAACAAGCCTAGGCACTGATGCTTCAAAAGAAGAACTTTGCTCATCAGCTGAGCGCCTATCAGTAATCTTTCAGCTAGAACACCTCCTAACCTACCCCTTCATCAAAAAAGCGGTAGAAGAAAAAAGACTCTATCTACACGGCTGGCACTTTAACATCGAAAAAGGTGAACTCACCTACTTCAACCCTCAAACCTACGCCTTCGCGCCCCTAAAAGGCCTCCTCAATACCGCTCCTGTTAGTAAATAACCTTCCCTGAGCAACGCGATTTTCGCGTTGCTCATTAAAACTGCTCTCCCT
>JAJFUY010000060.1 GCA_021372185.1 Chlamydiales bacterium
TCCCTTTCCCACCGTTCCCTGCGGTCACGGTGGGCTTTGTACAGTCGTCCTGAAGGACTCTAAAACCAAACGCTGGAAAGCACTGTTACGGAAATAACGTTTGGGGTATAGCCTGTAAAAAACAGGGGTATTATGAAACAGGCATTCTCAGTAGTGGCAGGACTTTTCTTTGCCATTTTAGCGCTCGTGCAGTTTACGCGGATATACTTAGATTTTCCTTTAATTATAAATGGCGCACCCATGCCAATCTGGGTAAGTGTTGTTGCTTGTATTGCAACCGGTATTATTAGCGCCTGGATGTTTATTCGTGCAAAAAATTCTTAGAAAGGGTATCATTTTTCCAGTTATTAATTGGAGAGTTTGTTTTATGTCATGTTGTTTAAAAAGAGCTATATCAGAAATACATTTGAATCAAGAACCAATACTTATCACAGATAGACTTTCATTAGATGAGCAGGTTGTCAAATCATTAAGAAATAAAATGTATTCAGCCGACTCCCCAGAGGCTGTATTTGAAGCAATTATAGCCACACCAGTTGAACATGAAACTCTAAAAACCTGGTGTGTAAATCATTACTGCGAAGAAGCCTATGATTTTATCGAAGATTATAAAAAATGGAAAAAGCAATCTACGGTAGAAGGTGCAAAACAAATTTTCAAAAACTACATTATGACAGATGCCAATACTCCAATAGATGTACCTCCTCAATACCGCGAAAAATTGATCGAAGCGCTAGAAGCTAATAACAGAGAAACCACCGAGATCGAACTGCAAAAGTGTTTTGACAAAGTAGCTCGTGAACTCCGCGGCAATTTTCGCTAAATAAATCGTGATAGCGCACAGTTTTTTGCCAAAGCGATTTTTATTGATCAAAGGCTTTTAAGTTTTGATTTCCAGAGTAGTGGGGGATAGATCTGAATTTTTGCAATCAACTCTTTGTCTTGGGTTAGGCAATTTGGATCTATAATGCCATTATCCCACAATTGGTTCAAAAAATGTATTTCATGTTCGCGTAGAGGAAAAAGTGTCTTTAACGCCTGTTTAGAATCGGTAAGTAACTGGTTTGTCCAGCTGCTCCAATCCGTACCATTTTTTGCAGTAGACTTACGTAAAACTGGAAGCAATTGCTGTTGCAGTTCGCTTTTGTCAAAGTTGATATTCTCGGGTGTTATTATTCTCCAGTCTGTGCTACTAATAGCACCATAAAGAAGGCAAATAGTCCGAAATTTTTCTATATCAAGCTGTTGTTTTGTGAGTAGTTCGTGGGCATCAAACAAGTCTCGGGATGCATGGCGATCAAAAAGGGCGGCGAGCTTGCCGGCGCCAAGTTCGTGAATATCTAGAAGCGGAATTTCTTCTGTTTGCCTTTCTCCAACAGTATGTGAACGCATTTTAACAAGGTCGCAAAGCGGGATTCTAAACATGAAATTGATATCAACTTCTAGGTTGCCATACCCGCCTAATGCACTTTCATACTTTAGTTGCCATTTTCCGCCAGCATGTTTAGTGGGAATCCGCCGAATATTCATTCCTTCTCTTAGGAATATTGCTTCTAGTGCTTTTTCTACTAATGGACGTTCTTGAAGCATTTCTTCTTTGCTGATTTTTCCGATATAATTAAGGTCTATATCCACAGAAAGTCGAGGAAGATCGAAATAGAAGAGGTTGAGTGCGGTGCCGCCTTTCAGTGCGATTTTATCTTTCAAAAATGGGTGAGCACTAATGCCATTAAGTATTGTGATAAGATGCCATACCTTTTGTAACATTTCAGGCCGGAAGCCTGTTTGAGAGGCTTCTCTTACTAGTTCCTTATCAGATATTTTCATTAGGTTCCTCCCATTTTCGGTTGTGCAAACTATTTGGCACAAAAAGATTCCAGTTACTCATTAATACTTGCGGACCTTTATGCTTCTTATCTAGATAGGAGGCTGTTTTTGGAATATGTTTTGCAAGCTGCGATAGATAGAAATCTGATACCATCAATTCATTTTTGTGATTTTCTAAATAATATCCGACCTTTGCTACTGTTGTGGCATTCCCCAATAGTAAAGCGTATTGCACAACCTCATCAAGATTCAAGTATTCGATACTTTCCAATGAAAGCCAAATTTCTTCCCATGAACCACAAAGGTAGGGGCGATCTAAAACATCTACGATAGTGCGTTCCAAGGAAGTTATTTTTATTTTTTGCCCTAAGCGGTCAATTGTTTTGACAGCAAAACATATCTGTTTTGAATTTTCTAAGGCAATAGGGATCGATACAGCTCGATAGGAGGCATCTTGGAAAATGAAAGGAGAGTTTTTGTGTTTTTGAGAAAGGTAGATGAATTCATTTTGTACGCTATGAAGGTTTCCAAAAAAATCAAGTGCTGTTCGATACCCTAAGATAGCATCACCCGTTAATTTACTAGCGATTAAAAAAGGGTCAACGGTGAAGGTGTTTTTATCTATTCCTGCGGGCACTGTGCAGTAGAGGCCTTGGCGCACGCGTCGAATGTGGTCCTGTTTTTGATGGTAGGTTAGTAAATTGTAAATGGTAGAGGTTTTGGATGCGGGTTTTTCCGGGTAGAGAAAAGCAGCTATCTCCGCAAAGGTAAAAACTGGGTGTAATGAAAAAAAATCGTTAAGTTTCATATATTTTTAACTCACGCTACTACTAATAATCTTAGTAGTTTTTGGGAAATTTGTCAACACTGGAAAGTTAAATTTACGAGAAACCACTAATTTACTTAGTAGTTTGTCGAATAATTTGCTAGATTAGGGCCGTGTCCCATGTTTCCTATTTCGACTCATTGGTTCTTATTCTTTTTTTCTTTTTAAAAATGCAAGAAAGATTTAAGTTTAAGGCACATCAGTGAAGAGCTCCTCAAACAAACCAAAGGAGCTCCTCAAACAAACCAAAGGAGCTCAATCATGCAATTCAAAAGATTCATTTTTGGCCTTACGGCCATCCTAGCAATGCTTGTAGGCTTGCAACAGCCACTTGCGGCCGCAAAAAAGGCGGATAAAAAAGAAGCTCAGCAAAAAAAGCCAAAGTGCTGCAAAAAAATCAAGCGCGAGCTAGAAGAGGATCGTCAACGTCAAAAGTGCGCTAAACTGCCTTCAAAACCACACAAGCAGTCGTTGTGGGTAAACCAAGAAGAAGAGCTCATTTTTACTGATCAAAACTGCAACCCTCATCCAGTTTGCCTTGACTGCCCTCGCGAAAATGAAATCACCGGCTGGTGGTTAGATACCTTTAAAGGGAGCACCTCGAACACTGCCGTACTTTGGAATATCAGATATGTAGGGGATGAGCTCAAGGCAAAGCTGTATGCTGGTTATCCCAGGCGCTACCGTGAATGGACGTTTGAAGATTTTGCAGTCAATTCATTTAGACCTGGTGTTTATTTTGCCAATTATGACGCTATTGTGAGCAACGATTTTGTTTTAGAGCCAAGAGCTCCTGGTTCATGGATTATGAATCCACTGGCTACTGATAGTCCCGAGTATTTTAGTCCTGTCCAAAATACACTTTGGCTGAATGTATCACAAACAGATCCGAATGTTTTGTATGACAATTTTGACAATCATAGATTAGTACGATTGGCTGAGGCCCCTGAAATTGAAACGAACAATAATCCTGCGTTTATCGATAACACCAATCCAATTAAAATCTTTGAAAATATATACAATTTATTCTTGCTCAATGGTGATCCGCAATTTTCAACTGATGTGCAAGCATCTGATTATCCTGGATTTTTGGCATTTACTGCCCACAAAGATCAACTGCTTACCACCGGAGCTTCATATGATTCAACGGTAAAAGATGTATGGAGAACGCGTACTGATCAACCAGTGAGACAACCTGGACCAACAAGGCAATTTCCGCTTTCTACAACTTTTGTCACGGTACAACCACCAAATCCAAGAGTTGGAGCACGTGCAGTAGTTTCTGGTTTTTTGGGAGACTATAGTATTTTGAATAACGTAAGTGGATGGGAAATTGGTATTGCAGATAATTGTAATGGACGAAATGCTTCTGAGGTGTACGGTCCAATGTATTATGACGGCGCAAACGAAAAGTTCATGTTAACAGTGTTAGATATAGACTCATCTGGTTTACCTGCTTATGATCCACAGGTGCATGGTGTTGGGCAAATCACCGTGGTGGTAGCTCCAGTAACTGCGGCGACAGAATATAGAGAATTAGCAGCAGCCATTCATGATCTGGTATCATTTGCTGAACGTTCAACGCATACAGTTGTTACTGGCTACCTCGATGAAATAGATCTTCGAGTGCTTCCTACTTATGAAGATGTTCAAAATAATCCAAATGGTATCGCTGGCCTAAGACTTAGAACAAGAGGCTATAATGGCACACGATCTGGCAGTTTATACGTTGATATTGATGCTTTTAACGGAGTTAGTACACCTTCAATACCAACTAACGACCCGACAGGATATGTTCAAGGAGCTGGAACTGGAACAATAACTCTCTATGAGGGCCCTAGTTTTACTGCATATTATAGCATAGATATATTTAACTATCTTGATCCTGAAAGAACCTATAATATGTACTGGGCCCTGACGGGTGCACCAATTCCAGGATCGCCAATCACTACCCAAAAACTAGTAGATTATAGTGGAGGGTATTATAAAACACCTGGTTCAAAGTTTATCTTCAAAGTGGACAATTACTATAATAACTATGTGTTTAACAATACGCCACCAGATCCTGCAGTATGGAGCCTTTATAATAGAGGTAGTTTTGATGATTTTAACAACCTTATATTTGGTATTGTAGACCCTGCAAAAACATGTGGTGAGACAGTGGCCTATATTTCATTTCTTGATTGCACTGGTGTTGATCCAATTTATAACGCAAGCTTTTTCCCAGAATTTACCTCAAATGGTGGTAACGGCCCAATTGGTCCACTGAGTGATTGTTTAGCGCTTATGATGAAAACGTTAAATCAGTACAATCCAAGCTCTTATATTATTAATTTTAGAGGAAATGGTGGTGGATTTGCGCAGTTTACAACTGCCCTCAGCGCGTTCTTTGGTGAAAATAGACCAGGCGTTGAATTCCTCTATAGTTTTGCTGATAATGGAAATCAGCCAGGAATTCCACTTCAACAGGTACAAACTGATGCTCAATTAAATCTTCAACCATATATTGACTCCCTTAAGGTTATCGATACTGATCTGTTTGCATCTAAGTACCCAGATGCAATGGTTCGAACATCTGGGACAAAAGTCTTCTTTTTGACGGATACTAATGCGGGTAGCGCAGGTGATGTGACACCTCACTTTTTCCGCAATAATGATGCCGTGTTATCAGGAGATTTAGGTGCAGGTGTGACCAGCTTGATAGTTGGCGATATCGATGGCAGAATTTTTGGCAGTAGTAGTTTTACTAAGTTCTTGTTTACCAACGCTTCGCAAAATATTACTTACGCTCCTGGAGTCGGCGTAAGTGCATTTGCTCCTACAGTTGAATCTTATGCTAGTTTTATAAGACCCGGTGATAATTCGTACGTTTTTACAAATCAAAACCCATTGATTGCTCCAGATCTTCTTGTGGATATGGATATAGAGCCAACATTCTGGCTTGATGTGGGCGCGCAAGGAACATATCCTAAAAATCCAGTTGATGGTGGTACTGATCCATTGGTGCTACCACTCTCAACAGGGGTTACTCAACCCGTGTATAGCAATACTTTTGCTGATCAAGCCACTTGGCGTGATCGCACCTTGGAAGCTTGCTTGATGATGGCAATTCCGGAAGGTTGTTTTAGTGATAATGTGCTAGATGTAAAGCGTGAGCAAAAAGTAAAGGCCCATAAAACAAAATTGGCCAAGCATCTTGCAAATCGCACCAAGCAAAAGCCAAATCCTGATGGCGAGCTTGATCGTGAGCGCAAGCTAAAAATGTAATAGTTAACACGTTTTTTAGTTGAACAGATGTGGGTCGGCAAGGTGTAAACTTTGCCGACCTTTTTTTATTCCGGTCTGTTACAAGCAATAAAGCCCTGAGAAAAAATTCCAGATAGGTCGATCTTTCTGGCTGTGAAAAACGGAAAGACAAAAGCATGTATTCAGACCAAAGGTCTGGGTTATAAGAGCCCAGGGCAACGCCCTGGGTTAATTGTAGGCACGATTAGCAGTCTGAAAGACTGCGTTATAGTAAACGTTAATTTAGTGGATTTTGAAAGAGCAAAACTTTTATTTTTCGGTTTACTATAACGCAGTCTTTCAGACTGCAATGCCATTTACAGCATACCCAGGGCGTTGCCCTGGGCTTTTATATCCCAGGCTTTCAGCCTGAAAAAATGACTTCAATCCGTTCAAGTTAGTGTTTATGAGGTGTTGCCCTGGGCTTTTATAACCCAGACCTTTGGTCTGATGAATTGTATTTCTTGCTCCTCTTTCACAGCTTATATGAGGCTGCGAAACTTGAGAATTGGGTGAGGAAAACAAAAGCGCCAACAAAGGTGTACTTTGTTGGCGCTTATGATGTTGGAACGATCCTGACGGGGGCTTATTTCATGAAAGGGATCATGTCGCTTACGCCTTTTGGCAGGACTGATGTTGGATTCAGCACGTTTTCAAAGGCGTTTTTCTTGAGTACTGTTTGGAGTGTCTGTTGGAGAACGATGGCGATTACTTGATCAAGCGGAACTCCTGATTCACTTGAAATGTTGGTAAGTTCTATGCGGTCGATTGGGTCGAGTTTTGTTGATTTGCCCATCTGTAGGGGGTAGACAATTTCTGCGTTGATGTTTGTAAGCACAAGCTTTTTAATGAGTACGCTTGTTCCCTTAGCTTCTGGTTTAGACTCATCTTTTGGGGCTGGTGGTGAGGATTTCTTCATGTTGTCCATGATAGTAGTCCAATTGGCAGCCATTGATGTAGGTGATGAGCTTTCTAGACTTAGATAGATGTTGTCTAAGGCGATTAGGTCAATCACGATTGGGTCGCTTGTGTAGTTTGTTACTGGAGTCTCTACTTTAATGGTATCGCAAGAAAAGGCTGTTGGTAGCTTTGAGCCTTCAGGATTTCCAATACTTACCTTACTTACTATGATATCGTTTTGTGAGACATCAATTTTATTGATTTTCACATCAACTTTCATCTCACTAGATAGTTGAGAGGCAATGATATCCGGCGCTTTTTGCCAGACAAAATAAAGGCCGATAATTGCAATAATAGCGAGTATGAACAGGATACGTAATAGCTTCATAAATTCTCCATATAGTAAAACTTTACATATACATATATGGGGATTATTTTTGCAACCTCTATAGATCGTTTTGGAGATTTTCAGGCGTTGTTAGGGTAAAGGTGAGCTCTACTCGGGCAAAAGGCTTTGGTAGCTGCATTCTATCCCAGGTTTTAAATGTCCAGCAAGATGAGGCATGCCAGTGCATGGCAATAATTTGTGCGCCTGTTTTTTCTTGGGTATAAAATAAGCCTGGTTTTACTTCGTGACGTGGGCCTCTTGGGCCATCTGGCGTAATAAGAATGGCCTCACTTCTATCTAGTGCCTCAATCATCTGCAAAAGCGCACCATGTTTTACATTGTGCGCTACATAAATAGGAGTGGCTTTATGAAACGTCTTTACAAACGAGGCCAGCATCTTGCCATCTCGGCTATTACTTACAACTACTGCAAGCGGCGTCTCTTTGAGCACTCGTCTTAATAGTGGTGCTAAGAGAAGTCTGTCGTGCCAAAGGGCGATAATAAGTTTGTTTTTGGCAGCTTCCGTTAGTACCGCTGTCCCTGAAATCTGCACTTTATAGGTTGAAAAAAGAACAAACGTGAACACTCGTACAAGAGCTCCAAAGAGCCAAAGAACGGGGGCAGAATAGAGTATCCGAGAAGGCGGCTTTTTCTTAGAGGATTTCACAGATTTCCCGAGAGCAGGTTTTTATAGCACTCGTTGTGCCCGATACATGGTTTTTAAGGTCGATACAGTCTTGCACGCACTGATTATAAAGAGATGGATCTGATTGCCATGCTTCAAGGCAATCGGCAATGTCAGCTGCCGTTACAGGAGGATGAATGCGCTCAAAAAATACTTCTTTATTTGAGAGGATATTGACAATGCAAAAGAAGGGCATTTTATCTACTTTCATCACATATTTTGCCATGAGCCAGTTAAGATAGGAGAGCTCATAGGTAACCACCGTGGGCACTTTGTGTAGTGCAAGCTCTAGAGTGACTGTGCCAGATTTTGCAAGGGCAAAGTGGCTTTTTTTCATCAGTTCATAGCGCGCATTAAAGGGTACAATCAACACGCCATGCGGGAAGTCATACACTTCATGAGTGGCAGCAGATACCGCAATTTGTGTTGTGGGGTGTTTTTTACAAAAGATGCGGGCAGCCTCTAGCTGCTTTTTTAAGTTACGTTTAATTTCTGCCGGGCGGCTGCCGGGAAATATCGATAAGACAGGTCTATCAGGGTCAAGAGAGAGTGATTGGCTATTATCTTTGGCAGCAAGTTCTACAATGGGGTGGCCAGCAAACACACATTTAAGCTTGGTGTGGCTAAAGTAGGCGGGCTCAAAATCAAAGAGAGTAAGCAGTAAATCAAAGTGCTTGGCCATCTCATCTGCCCGCTCTTTTTTCCATGCCCAAACAGTAGGTGCTACAAACTGCACAATTTTGCCGGTATAGCCTTTTTTTCTTAAGCGCTTGGCAAGCTTTAGCCCAAAGCTTGGGCCATCAACGATGATTACCATTTCAGGCTGACGTTTTAGTATGGCGCCAGCTATCTTATAAAAATAGCGTGCAAGGCGGGGGAGCGCTTTTAGCACATCGGTAAGTCCCATCACCTGAAAATTTTCCATGGGCATAAAGCATTCCATAAGCCCGCGGGAGCTTGGGCCTGATACGCCCCAAAAGGTATAGTCGGGCCGTTCTTTTTCTAGCTCAAGTAATAGCATAGCGGCATATAAGTCTGCGCTCGTTTCACCGGCGAACATAAAGATATTTTTTTCTTTCATGGTGTTGCCTTTCTCAAAAAGTAGAGGTTACGCCCGTATGGTATAAGGCTTAACATGGGGCCGATACAGTTTACCCAGTCATGAATAATAAAAAAATAGATTCCGCTCATGATGGCTCCAACAATGCTCAGCCACCAAAAGGGTTTGTTAAGTGTACTCGTCTTAGTTTTTTCTGCCTCCCACCACTGCACCCAAAAGCGCAAGGCAAATAAAATCATGCCTATGATTCCAAAGAGGTGAGTGGGAGTAGTGGGTGTATCTTGTACAAGAAAAAAGAGAGACGTGCTAGCCGCTGCCGCCCCAAGTATCACAATAACTGTGCTAAATCGTATCCGCTGATTTTGTGGACCTAAAAGGTTGATATTGCGCCAAGAAAGTACGCTATTTTGTGATTGAATAAGGCTCATGGGTAACTGGAGCTGTATTAGCGAATGCACAAGCAACAAAATATTGCCCAAAAGAGACAAATGCCAAAATGCTTTTGGCGTAACAGACTGTTTTTTTTGCTCAGTGGCCTTCCACTGTATCAAAAATCTCAAAGCAAAAGCAGCTTGAGCAATAAAGCCAAGGGGGTAAAGAAGGTATCGTATCGACTCATCGCTCATAGTTCACGGTCAATTTCGTACGAGAGCTTGCGCTTTCTCATCCACGCTACAGCAAAGAGGTCAAAAAGAAGGCTTGGGCCGCGGTTAAAAAGGGTGTATTTGCTTTTACCACGACGGCGCTCTCTATGATGCACCACCACTTCTTTTGTTCTAAACCCTTCTATCTGAAAAAGCGCTGGCAAAAAGCGGTGCATGCCCGTAAAGAGCGGGATTTTTTCAAAGCAGCTACGACGATAGATTTTTAATGAGCAGCCTGTGTCTTGTACGCGGTCGTCAAGTACCCGTCTTCGTATGCTGTTGGCAAGTTTGCCGATCATTCGCTTATACCATGGGTCGCGGCGTTTACGGCGGATGCCAGAGACTAGGTCACAAAATTCAGATTTGGTGCAGGTGTCAATTAAAAGGGGAATATCTCGCGGGTCATTTTGGCCGTCGCCATCTAGTGAGAGCACCCAAGTGCCAAGGCTTGCCCGAATGCCCGCCGCAAGTGCGCTTGTCTGTCCATAGTTTTTTTTAAGTGTAATGCAGCGTACGTAGGGTTTTGTTTCTACGAGTGTTTGGAGTATCTTTTGGCTTGAGTCAGTTGATCCATCATCTACAAAGATAAGTTCCCAAAGATGCGGGTAGGCGTGCATTACCCATTCAACTTCTTCAACAAGTGCTAAGATATTGTCCGCTTCGTTGTACACAGGAATTACAATTGAGTACTGCAAGGTGGTGGGGGCATTTTCTAGCTGCATGGTAAATCCATAATTTTGCAAAAGACAAAATCCTTGTGTTAAGAAGGGTGGTGTGCTTTTTTCCAACCTAAAAAGATCTCTTTGAGCTCTGGGTTGACTTGGCTTCTAATGTTGAGGAAGTTTAGGGCCAACTTATAATCATGAGGTAAGGACGATCGAGTGTGAAAACGGGGTTTGCCATTAAGTGGTGTAAGGCGATACTGAGTAGTTAAAATATACTGTGTAATGGCGACGATTTTCTTTGGAAAATGGGCAAAAGAAGATGTGGTTATACCGCGTAAGAGTGACTGGGTAAGGTGCACAATATCACCAAAGCTTAAAGGCATCTGGCGATCTTCAGAAAGCGCAATAATTTCTTGTTCGAGTATAGGAAAGATAAGGCCAGCAAGGAGCTCTGATCTATCTAAAATCATGTCATATTTTTGATGAATTTGATCAATCGCATCTAAAAAGCTATGCGCAATTTTTTTGGAAGAGCCGCAAAAAAAGTGGTGAAAGCAAGGGAATAAAATTTCTAAGAAATTATGATCTGCTAGAAGTGTAAAAAAGTTTGAGGCATAGCCTGATTCTAGCATCTTAAATACTTCTTCTAATACGCGTGCTGGAGCGCTTTTTAAAATTTCTTCTTGGCATGTTTTCATGGCACGTTGGGCATGAGGGTCTACGTGTAAGTCAAATCGCGCTCTAAATTTTAAAAGGCGTATCATGCGTACAGGGTCTTGCCTAAAGCGAGAGCTTGCATCCCCAATTGTTTTGAGCAATTTATTGTGAATATCTTGGTAGCCACCAACATAATCGAGCACAGTATGTGTTGTAGGGTCATAAAAGAGGGCGTTGATGGTAAAGTCACGACGTAAAACGTCTTCTTCAGGGGTGCCCCAGCGGTTATCGCTTAATATGAGGGTGTTAGAATCAGGGTCGCCTGCTCTAAAGGTAGATACCTCTAACACTTTATTTCCCATACGTACGTGAGCTAAGCGAAAGCGCTGGCCAATAAGTAAGCAGCGTCTTCCAAACAGCTCTTTAATCTGCTCTGGGCGGGCGCTAGTTGATATATCAAAATCTTTAGGTTGTCTTTGGAGTAGTAAGTCTCGTACACCGCCACCTACAAGGTAGGCCGTGTGGCCGGCAGATTTTAGGCGGAAGATTACTTCTAGAGCGTCTTTATCAACGTCAGTATCTTTGATGCGATGGTCTGTTTCGGTGTATATCTTCGGTCCCACTAGCCTAAACTACTAAAATCTTTTGGCTAATATACTACTAGGTTTACCTCTTTCCTGCAAAGGTTTCAGCGCTTGCTTGATTTAATTGCATCAAGAGAGCTACATTTAAGGGAAATACTCTATAAGTGATCTCTATGCAACCACAAGATTCAAAAAATTTAGTGCCAAAGCTTTTTGGTACAGACGGCATTCGCGGCCGCGCAAACTCTTTTCCTATGACTGTCGAGATGGCACTTGCCCTAGGACGCGCTGTAGGCAAAATTTTTAGAACCCATCCTGGCAAACACCGTGTTGTAATTGGCAAAGATACGCGCCTTTCTTGCTATATGTACGAAAATGCTCTTATTGCGGGTTTATGTTCAATGGGCGTTGACACACTTATGCTAGGGCCTTTACCTACGCCTGCAGTGGCATTTATTACTCGTGCCTATCGGGCTGATGCTGGTGTTGTTATTTCAGCTTCTCACAACGCGTTTTATGATAACGGCATTAAGTTTTTCTCAGCTGAAGGCTTTAAGCTACCAGATTCTTGGGAACGCCAGATGGAAGAGCTTGTGGCACTGGGGCCTCAAGGCTTTGAAGGGGATTTACCAAGAGATCAAGAAATTGGCAAAAACGCCCGTATCAATGATGCTGATGGCCGTTATATTGAATTTGTCAAGGCAACTTTCCCACGTAAACTTACACTTCGTAACCTCAAAATTGCCCTCGACTGCGCAAATGGTGCAGGCTACAAAGTAGCCCCGTTAGTATTTCGTGAGCTTGATGCAGAAGTGTTTATCTCAGCTAACAATCCTAATGGTTTAAATATTAATGAAGGCTGTGGAGCTTTGCACCCAGAGCTAGTACAAAAGTCTGTAATTGACCATAGAGCCGACGTTGGTATTGCCCTAGATGGTGATGCAGACCGTGTAATCATGGTTGATGAAAATGCCCAGATTGTTGATGGCGATGCTATTTTAGCAATATGTGCCCGAGACCTTATTGCCAAGGGCGAACTTCGTAATAATAAAGTTGTAGCTACTGTCATGAGCAACTTAGGCTTTGTAGATGGCATGCAGCAGCTTGGTATTGAAGTGATTAAAAGCGGAGTCGGTGACCGATACGTTATTCAAGAGATGATCAAGCACGATGTAGCCTTAGGCGGCGAGCCAAGCGGCCATATTATCTTCTTAGACCATAACACAACAGGTGATGGCCTTGTGTCGGCTCTTCAGGTACTTCGCATTATGATAGAAACAGGTAGCCGCTTATCAGAGCTTGCAGCCGGCTTTAAGCGCTATCCACAGATATGCCTCAATGTGCGAGTGGCATCCAAGCCCGCTTTTGAGCAGATAGAGGGCCTAAAAGACGCTATTGTAGAAGTAGAATCTCAGCTTGGAACAAGCGGACGCGTACTTGTACGCTATAGTGGCACAGAAAATATCTGCCGCGTGATGGTAGAGGGTCCAAGAAGAAATCTTATCCAACAGTTTGCTCAAACAATTGCAACCTGCGTAAAAAAACAAATAGGGGTTTAAGAAGTACATGTGTGGAATATACGCCTATTTAGGGCCTCGTAATGGTGTAAAAATTGCACTCGATGGCTTAAAGCGCATTGAATATCGCGGCTATGATTCAGCCGGCATTGGTGCTCTTGTTAATGGTAAAATAGAATCTTTTAAAGATGTGGGCAAAATATCGTCCCTAGAGCATGTTATAGGCGATCTTACTTCTCATGCTGTTATTGCGCACACCCGCTGGGCAACGCATGGCAAGGTGACAAAAGAAAATGCGCACCCACACCTAGATGACAACCAAACGGTTGCTGTGGTGCTTAATGGCATTATCGAAAATTTTCAGCCTCTAAAAGAAAAGCTGATTGCAGAAGGCGCCACCTTTAGATCAGAAACTGACACCGAAGTGCTCCCACACCTCATTGCAAAGCTCTATGAAGGGGATTTATTAAAGGCAGTGCAGCAGGCTTTGGTGCTTATCCAGGGCTCATATGCTATTGGCGTAATACATGTAAACCACCCAAATGAAGTGATAGTAGCTGCAAATGGCTGCCCACTTGTAATTGGTGTAGGAACGGGTGAAACGTTTGTGGCATCAGATAGCAATGCCCTCATCCACCATACGCGTGAAGTGATTTACTTATCAGATGGCGAGCTTGCCAAAATCACGCCCGACGGCGTTGAGCTCTTTGACGCTGATATGTCACAGATTTCTAAGAAAACCGAGCAGCTATTACATAGCGTAGAAGAGGTCTCAAAAGGCACCTACGAGCACTTTACGCTAAAAGAGATCTTTGAGCAGCCTCAAACAATTCGCAACGCTATGCTGTCGCGATTTTTTGAGCAGTATGGCACTGTGGCACTTGATGGCCTAGACTTTACTGCTAATGATCTTTTATCAATACAACGCATTCTCATTATTGCCTGCGGTACTTCATGGCATGCAGGATACGTTGCAAGCTATATGCTAGAAGATTTAGCGCGTGTGCCAACACAGGTTGAAGTCTCATCAGAGTTTCGTTATAAAAACCCAATCGTGCCAGAAGGCACCTTTGTTATTGCTATTAGCCAATCAGGTGAAACAGCAGACACTATTGCTGCCGTAAGAGAAGTAAAAGCTAAAGGCGCGACAGTATTAGCTATTTGTAACGTACAAGGCTCAACGCTAGCACGTGAGGCCGATAGCTGCCTATTCTTAAGAGCCGGAGCCGAAATTGGTGTCTGCTCTACAAAAGCCTTTACTAGTCAGCTGATAGTGCTCTCGCTCTTTACGCTCTTTATGGCTCGCATGCGGCATATGAGTAAGCTAGAAGGCCAGCAGTATCTTCATGCCTTACAGAACCTACCGCTACAAGTGCAGTCTGTACTAGAAGCGGCACCACTTATTGAAACAATAGCCAAAAAATACAGCAAATATAACGACTTTTTCTTTATCGGCCGCCGCTACATGTTCCCAACAGCATTAGAAGGCGCCCTAAAACTCAAAGAAATAGCCTACGTAAATGCCAATGGGTATCCAGCAGGCGAGATGAAGCACGGCCCCATCGCGCTTATAAATGAAACATGCCCAACAGTAGCACTCTGTGCTGACAAAGTCACCTACGATAAGCTCATCAGCAATGTAATGGAAGCAAAAGCTCGCCACGGTAAAGTAATTGCCATAGTACACCAAGGTGCCCCCGGCATAGAAAACATAGCCGACGATGTCATCTACGTGCCTGATACCTGTGACGAATTTGCGCCAATACTCACCACTGTTGCCACCCAGCTTTTGGCCTACTATATAGCTAAAGACCGCGGCGCCGACATCGATAAACCTCGCAATTTGGCTAAATCAGTAACCGTGGAGTAGAAAAAAATCGTGCCCCGTGCCCGATTTTGTTTTTGTATTAGGTTTTAAGAGCCCTTCAGGGCGATTGAATGAAGCCCACCGTGACCGGAGGGAACGTTGGGTAAAGGAATACAAATATTAGAGCCCGGCTGAGGGCGATTGAATCACGTGATGAATCGCCCTCAGCCGGGCTCTAAGAGGTTTCTGGCATTTCCCCACCGTTCCCTCCGGTCACGGTGGGCTTCGTTCAATCGCCCTGAAGGGCTCTAAATCATAAGAAGGCACGGGCAGGGGAAATTTGGGCAATAAAAGCATCTTAGTTACCAGAGTTAGTTAATAATAATATTGTTTTTAATTAAAATAGTTATTATTAATAAGGAAATAGTCAATTTTGGTAACTAAGGGGATTATTATGGGCATGCATGTGATTAAAACATCATTTGAGTCTAAAGTTCATAATATCTGTGCTGACCTGATGCAACGGGAAATTACAGCTATTAGCCAGTTTTCTATAGGCTCTGTTGTCAAAGTGCCTGTTTTTGCCATTACTGCTCGTGTTGTAGCGGCTACTGCCCAAGCATTTTGGATTGTCAAGCAAACGATTCACTTTTTCCCCCATATGATTGGTATTGGTGTTGGGCTTGCCATGAGCGAAAAGGCCACTTTTTCTCGTCAGTATTTCCAAAGAGCTGCCGGTGTCTATGGCCTTTATTTTAAAACACTTGGTGCCCAGATGGCTCTTGGCAGTGTGGCGATACTAGCCCCTGAAATATCCCATAATGTACTAGAACTTCATAAATCGCTATTTTCATTGCAGATAGAGGCATTTTTACAAACCTTGCCAGATCTTCCACACGTCCAAAAAGACATCCGCAAGGGATATGCTCCTATTGACTCAGTTGTGCATTTATATCGCCGCCTTGGCCTACCAGATGAAGACTGGCGCGATTCTTTACGCATGACTATACAAAATGCCTATCAGTCAGATCCGCATATCGGCGCCAAGTACTTGAGCACAGATAGCAAAGAACTTCGCGAAGCCTTTATGCTACATCTCTTTTACTTTGCAGCCTGTCGTTTAAACGATATGCAAAAAAAAGGCCAGTTTACCAAAGCTATCGTAGAAGACCTCCACCCAGATATCTGGTGGCATATGAAAGACTTTTTAGAGCCAGAAACAAAAGCCCGCACCATTTCACATCTTAAAGAGGTGGTTGTAGACTACGAAGTAAATCCCTACTTCTTATACGCCTACAAGAATTTTACTGGGTTTAATTTTAGAAAGCCGGAAACGACCCAAGTGCTCAACCTCTTGCTTGCAAAAATGGGAGAGTCTCGCGATGTGCTTATAGCTACAAAAAAATTTACCATTAAGCAAATTGAAAACTACGAAACGCTAAGTGAAATAACTCTAGATGGCATTGTACGCATGTTTGACGCTTCACATCTACTAGTAGAGGATCCCACAACGATTGTGTTTACAACCGCTGGCAAAACAGAAGTTACCTTTAACCACTCTTGGGATTTCTTTGGCGCCCAAAAGCTCTTAGTTCAAGTAAAACAAGCCCTCAATCAGCTAGACGCTGCAGGTAAAGCCGAACTCTACGCATTCTGCTTGGGCCATAGTGCAGAAGGTGCAAGCCTACCTGTCAAAGATGCCATTAACCTACTCCAAAAACTAAAAGGCGATGTTATCGATAAAAAGATGAACATCACTGACCTTGATGACGCCTCCAAAATAGAATGGCACAGAGTCTTCACCGTTAATGCAGATTAAACGTGCCGGTGCACGTTTAATGCAAAAAATAATGTACTCTATAGAGGGAACTCTATTTCAAATGTATTGTAATTAATTTTTGCATAAATTATCTGGTGGGTAATGTACAACAGGTTCCACAATGTCATATTTTGGTGCGTTGCCAGTCTGGGCTTATTTTATTCTTACAGCGCTTGTTTCATTTCTTGCCCTGGCGTTAGGCAGGCAAATCGCTCGCCATATCGTAAAACAGAATCCTTTAGAGGTACAGCCACCTCTTGATTACATGGTAGCCGCGATGTTAGGATTGTTGGCGTTCATTCTTGCGTTTACCTTTCAGCTTGCTGCAAATCGATTTGACCAGAGAAGGGAAGCTGTTCTCTTAGAGGCAAATGCGATCGGTACAACTTTTCTTCGGGCGGGCTATATTCCTGAACCATATCAAAAAGAGGTTCGTTCTTTATTGATTGAATATGCAAATCTTAAATTGCAATTAGTTGGCTATAATCCATCAAATGAAATTCAACAGAAAATACAAGAAGTTCAAGGAGAGCTTTGGAGTTATGCTGTAACAATCGTCGAAAAGGGAAATCAAACAAATCCTATGAGTTTGTTTATTTCTTCATTAAATGATCTAATCGATATACATGCAAGACGGGTTCTTTATGCTACAAGTTTTAAAGTTCCCACAATCCTCTGGGAAGTGTTGGTTATCATAATGATTTTATCTATGGTTGCTATGGGCTATGTTGCGGGGATGAAAAATATTCAGCATACAGGAATTAGCATGATGGTAATTTTGGCTTTCGCCAGTGTAATTTACCTGATTGTGGACTTAGATAAAACCCAAGAGGGGCTGCTTCGGGTAACGCAGCAGCCGATAATCAGTGTTCTCGAGATGATGACGAGTAAATAGAAATACTTCCTTGTGTCTTTTTATATAGCATAAGTCAACAGCCTAGGCTGTTGACTTATGCTCATTTTAGTAATTAGTTTTACTTATGCTTTTTTCACGTTCTTTTTTGCGCTTTTGGCTGATTTACCTTTGGTTGCCTTTTTCTTGGCAGCCATTGAAGTAGCATTTGGTGACTTTGGATTACGTCCTGTAACCAGGTCATCATAGATCTTCTTGGTAAATGCATAGCAGACGCCTGCAGTGTTTGCATCAACGTTCTCAGGGAATGCGCTTACGTCGCAAACCATGACGTTCTTGGTGCCAAACACGTTGGCGTATGCATCCACAACACCGCCATTTTCCTTAGTATCTCTCATTTGGCATGAGCATGCGAAGTGGTGGTTTTGGTTGTAGGCATTTTTCAGGTAGGTCACAAATGCAGCTTGATCAGACACGCTGCCAATGCTTGCTGTGCTTGGTACATCTGGTCCTGGATTTGAATAGGAAATCGAGGTAGATGTAACAGCTGTTACATATGCGCCAGGCATGTTAAACGACGTGTCTGGTATATCAGTAACAGTGACAAAACCGCCTACAGAGATAGCTGTAGATGGAGCGGCTGCAAGCGTGATGGTTGCAATACCGCCTGTTCTTTGGCGGAAGGTAACATTATTAACCATAATGTTGCCAGAGCTTGATGTTGTTGCTACGTTAGCTCCAACGTTTGCATATGATACTGTCGTAGAAGTAACCGCAGTTACCGCGACAGAAGTTGCATTAAACGATGGGTCAGGAATACCTGTAACAGATATCAACGTGCCTACAGCGATCGGTACACTTGGAGGGGTTGTAAACGTCAGCGTTGCAACGTTTGCATTTCGCGCGCGTTGCGTAACGGCTGCGCCTGCACTACCCAATACAGCAGCACGACTTGGTGCGGTACCAAGGTCGTAGTTCAGGTTATTTCCGCCAGTTTGAGAGCGCTGGTAGTCAATAAGATTCACTACTCTACGGCTAATAGCGATATAGTCTGTTACATCAGCTGGGTTGAATAAGTAGCCTAAATCAACCTTTACCGGATGTAGCGGATCATCACTAAGCACAGTGATAGATCCACGTGCATTAGGGAACCATTGGAACCATAGCATGTTGCTACCAAAGGTGCTGACAACGCTCCATTTAGCAGGTCTTGCTATGTTGGCAGGTGTAATGCCCCCATCAAGGCCATCCCAACCATAGGGTAGTTTACCTTGTACGACAACGTTACTATTTGGACCTGCACGGAATTGATCAACCTTAATTACGCGGCTGCTTACAGTTCCACCAGTGGAGAGTGAGCTGTTATTGCCAGGTACTAATGTTTCCTGGTCACCAACGTTGTAATAGGAAATATTATTGCCAGAAATGGACTGTATTGCCATGTTGAGACCATTGTATCCAGTGGCGTTAAACTCATTACCACTACCAGTTTCAGCCACATTCTCAAATGCACCAACACCAGAGACGTTTATGTAGTCACCAACGTTAAGACCGGCAACATTATTAAGAGTTAATGTTGCGGTATTCCCTATGCGACCACGAGCAGTCACATTGCGAACTACGCCGTCAATAGGTGATTGTGCGATTGCATAGCCAAGGATTGGGTGGTTTTGAATGTTTTGTCCAACATTGTCATTTTCTACAACGAGTGGAATGCCAGCAGCAGCGAGTTGATCAGCAGGTCCTACGCCATTTTTAAGCAAAATAGCAGCAGAGCTGATACCAGCACAAAGGATAAGCTTCTTGCCAATCTTTGCTGTATGCTCGACACCATCGCGAAGATAGGTTACTGATCGGGCTTTTACGTCGTCAGTTGATCTTCGGTGCTTTTTCCAGTCAATTTTGAGCATTGTTGCATTGTAGATAACATGTAGGCGTCTTCCGTTTATACCAAAGTCCTCTTGCTTATCATAGTCTCGATAGACGACAGGAACGTTTGGTGATTCAGGAACATCTGTGCTGTTGACTGCAAGCAGATACTCTCGCGAGCTATGAGAGCGTGTAGTATCTGCTCTTTGTTCCACTTGCGTTTTAGCGGTAATATGGAACTGATAATTGGGGTTGTTTCGATCATAGGCCGGCCCCGGAGCAAATGGAGCAAATGGACTTGGCCCTGGAAATGTATCTACATTGGGCACCCAGTTTGAACCAAACGTAGCGATGGTAAAGTTTTGGATGCTATTAGCAAAGATATTCGGACCCGGTTCGTCTGACTGCTGACGATTAAAGATGGTATTATCTAACGGAACATTGTGTCCATACGCATGCCAGTAGAGCTCAGGCTCTGAAGAATTCAGTGGCAGGTAGGTTTCAATTTCTTTAAAGTGTTTGAGCATCTTTGTGGAAGTTCCAAATGGAATATAGCCCATACCATACTCAGCATCACCTGTCAGGGCTACCCACTCATCCAAAATTTGTGGTCCCGGACGGATGAATAGCTGACCGTTTGTAGCTGATGTACCACCAGCCAGGCGAGCTCCACCATAGAGGATGGGGCGGTTTTGCACAGGAGGTGCATTAAGCCCTGCCATAGGAATGGTAAACCATTCATGGTAAAATGTGTGTCGGAAGTTTGATGACATCTGGGTCGAAGCGACAACGTTACTGCTGATGTTGCCTGCAGGATAGTCCTGATTTAAAACAAATGGGTCAGTATCCATGTTTGGACCTTCTTCAAGGACCAAGACGGATGTTTTTTTGTTATTTGATAAGTAATAGGCCATTTCGCTACCGGCAGTACCAGCTCCGATGATGACATAGTCAAAGATTTTGCAGTTGCTAGGGTTAAAAACAGTGTATGATTCACTTGAGCTTGATGAACTGCTTGATTGGTGATATGAGCGCTGTTTTGCTCCTCTTTGTACAATCCCGCTAGATAGGGATGACATGGTGAGTGTTGCTCCCATGATGCATCCTACTATTCGATTTAATAACATTGGATACTCCGTGTTTCGCAACTGCTGACGTGAGGCAAAAATTTCACATCACCAACAGCGTTGCACATAATTGGTATCATATATAGGAAATTAAATAGAATATTTATTTCATAGTCATGGGGTCAGGCTTGGCATTTGGGCTTTTAAAGGAAGCCGCGCATTATTAATCTAACTTGGCATTGGCAATCCTTAGATGAGTATCTTTGAATTGTTTTAATTTGAGTTCAAGTTGTGGGTTTTGACGTGCTTTGTCTAATAATAAGGTTCCAGCTTTGCTGATAGTACTGATGTCCTTGCCGAGATAAAGGGATAGGTCTTGCAAAGTTATGACCCCGTTTCCACCTCGTTTTCTGACGTTTCTGACCCCGTTTCGTTTCGAAAGGTTCTAAATGTAATAAAAAACGGGTGCTTTCACACCCGTTAAAAGCTTGTTTATTGTATACCTAAACCAGCGCTAACAAAGCCTTCCACAACCAGGCCAAGAGTTGTTCCTTGAGTACTAATAGTAAATACGAGTAACAGACGTGTTCCTGCGGTCACAGGAATATTCAAACCTGTGACAATTCCATTACAGCTTGTACCTGTGGGTACTGATGCACCGGTAAGGGTTGGCGCTAAATCTACGCTTGCTCCGGGAACTGGTGTAAATATATTATCCAGAGTGGAAGATGCATAGAGCTGTGCATGGACAGTTACTGTGGTACCTGTAAGTACGAGTGGTGAATTTACGCTAAAATAGGTAGCAAGTGAAGTAATGGTGCCGTCTCGAGGTATGGAAAACGCATAGTCGCTGAGTCCTGATATATCAATAGTCGATGATGTAACAGAGTAACCAGATTCTGCTTTTCCAAAGCCGATAAAAGACCCCGTCAGAGGATCACCAACCCCTTGGTTATTGTAAGAAGATAAGGCAATAGGTGCGCCAGAAGCAAATGGAATTACCATTTCTGCCCTGGCAGCAGGACCTGTAGCCCCCATCGCGCCGGTTGAACCCTTAGGGCCAGTTGCTCCTGTTGGACCTCTAGGGCCTGTAGGGCCTGTATGGCCAGCTTTAACATTTTGTGAAGAAGAGCTTGAGCTCAATGAGTGTTTATAGCCAAAATGGCGTTTATCATTTTCTGCTTTCGTGCCTGCAAATACTGGAGATACAATAAGCGCTGACAGCGCTGTGCTGAGTAGTAAAAAATCTTTAAATTTCATGTTATATCCTTTTTTTGGCAATAAATCACAATTATCTGAGTTAGTCAATAAAATAATTTGCAGAGAAGAGGTTCGGATACTTATTTGAACTTGGTGAGCGGGGCCGTGCGTGCATTGTGCATAACTCCGATGTAAAAGTTGTACACAACAATGCACGCACGGTCCCCATCACATTCTCTAAATTCACTCAGAAAAAGATTAAGATCAAGAGCCTTTTGCAAAACTTGCAAAAGGCTCGAATTTTCTTAGACTGTAATTGAAAAAACGAGAAATTAAAAAGTCAAGAATCTTGACAGAACAAAATCCCTTTTCTGGTATATTGTGAATCGCAAAAT